>JAUYQE010000067.1 GCA_030695605.1 Nanobdellota archaeon | reverse complement strand
AGCACAGACATGTATTTTTCTGCAAAAAATATTGAAGCAAAGCGTAGGCATAGTATGACGTAGTCGCCGCCAGTTAAATATCAGCCGGCTCTTTAAACAGAAAATTCTCCACCGATAACTTTAAATATCAATTGATAGTGTATACTATCAAATGAGACGAAAAGATATCAACCAAGTAATCAAAGAACACTTTTTCATAAATCCCACAGCCAAGCTTAGAGTGAGGGAAATGGAGAGAGCCCTAAAACTCCCCCTCCCTTCAGTCATCAGGTACTGCCGCGAATTAGAGCAGGAAGGCCTTTTAGCAAGGGAAAAAACAGGCAGTGTCCATTTCTACACTGCCAGCAGAAATGAAGCTTATTTTTTAGAAAAAAAACTCTTCAATATTAAATTACTTTACAAATCAGGGCTTATAGAATATCTAAAGCAGGAATTAAGCAACCCCGCAATAATCCTGTTTGGCTCGTACGCAAAAGGTGAAGACACCGAAGAAAGCGATATTGACCTCTATATAGAAACACCTTCAAAAAGGCAAGCAAATCTTGAAAAATTCAAAAAACTCCTCAAAAGAGAGATACAAGTATTCCAGCAGAGAAACATAAAAGAGATAACTAATCCTCACTTGGCAAATAATATTATTAACGGAATTACCTTAAACAATTACATAGAGGTTTTTACATGAAAGAAACAAACTGGAAGGACTGCTTAACCAACAAATCAGCAAAAACTGCCACGCCGGACATAAAGAGAGCAGAATCATTACAGGAAACTGCAAATGAGAGGATAAGCCTCATCAAAGAGATTAATGAAAAGAACTGCAATTTTGTCTTTGAAGACTATTACACCTCTGTATTAGAGCTTCTCCAAGCAATAACGTTTAGGAAAGGATATAATATTTTGAATCATCTTTGCTTAGGATTCTATCTCAGAGATGTTCTCAAAAGAGAAGATCTCTTTCTGCTATTTGATGATTTAAGATACAAAAGAAACTCTCTTACCTATTACGGAAGCAGAATGGACTTTGAAACAGCACAACAAGCCATAGAAAAATGCCAAAAGATCATCAAGGAAATGCAGCAAAAAAGCCCATAATTGCTCCATCTATCTGTTTCTTTTCTTTTTTTTTGGTTTTTTAATCGGCGGTATATACAATTGAAATACCATCAAATATTACCGCTTCTAAAAAATAATGTTTATATATAAGCATATATCCTTAACCCCCATGCGAGTAAGAGAGATATTTAGAGCTGACATTTTAAATCCTGCTTCTGAAACGGAAAGTAATTGGCGCTATGTGTTGGTTAACCCAGATAGTGTGGATACATCAGATTACTTGACTCCGAGCGCATCCCTTGATAAATTAGTTGCCAGCACCCAAGCTCAAAATACTTTTGTTGATGTTCAGTTTCCCGATAGACGGGGAATATTTTTTGATGGGGCCAATAACGTTGCCTATTCTTATCAGCCGGTAAGTGGAGATGATCAATTTCGAGTTGCTCTCCGATTAAAAAAATATACGAAGCCGTAACAACTTCTCTGCTTAAAAACAACATTTATAAACGTCTTTCTCTTCCTTCTGCTCCATGCATCAGCAGCCTTCCCCCTGGAACCTTTCCGATATCACGCCTCGTAATCTTGAAGCAGCGTTGCAGCACATTGAACGGCAGATCCATGCTTTTGAGAAAGAACGCTCCGCTCTTACGCCACGGATCTCCGCCTCTCATTTTCTGCAGCTGGTGCAGCAGCTGGAACAGCTGACGCGCGATGCCTCGGTTCTAGGAGCCTACGCTGAACTCCACTGGGCAGAAAACTCCGCCGATCAAAAAGCGCAGGCTTTGCGTTCCCGAGTAGACCAGTTCCTCCGCAAGCTCAGCAATCGGCTGTTGTTCTTCGATCTCTGGTTCAAGAAAGAGCTGTCGGAAAAGAAAGCACACGAATTGCTAAAAGCCAGCGGGCCGTATCGCTATCATTTTGAGCAGGTGCGAAAAACTGCTCCGTACACGCTGCTGGAGAATGAAGAAAAAATCATTCAGATCAAAGACGGCACAGGCAGCAATGCGCTCCGCACGGTGTACGATATGCTTACGTCGCAATTCCGCTATACGGTGCAGGGCAAAGAGCTGGCGCAGGAAGAGGTGTTATCATTGGTGCATCATGCTTCTCCCCAAGCCCGCCGGGAAGCTTATACGGCTCTTCTTTCAAAATATGTGGGGTTCCGTGATCCTCTTGGCGAGATTTATCGAAATATCATTCTCGACTGGAAAGAAGAGTGCTTGGGCTTGCGCGGCTATAAAACGCCCATGCAGGTAAGAAATATTGCGAATGATATTCCTGACAAAGCGGTGGAAGCGCTTTTGCGCGTCTGTGAACGAAACTATCGTGTCTTCCAGCGCTATTTTGCGGTGAAGAAACGTGCTTTGAAATTGCGGTCTTTTGCCCGGTTTGATTTATATGCGCCGATTGCCGTAACCTCTGAAACAAAGATTCCCTATCACGAGGCGCTGCAGCTGGTTCTCAGCACGTTCGAAGATTTTTCTCCCGCCTTCCGGGCCGCTGCAGAAGCTATTGTCCAGAAGCAGCATGTCCATTCCCGCGTGCAGCCCAATAAGCGGACGGGCGCTTTTTGTTCCAGTATCACGACAAAGATACTGCCGTACGTCCTGCTGAGCTATACCGGAAAATTACGGGACGTCTTTACCATTGCCCATGAATTGGGGCATGGGGTGCATGACGTGCTAGCACAAAAGCAGACGGAATTTACTGCCCAGGCCACTCTGCCATTAGCAGAAACCGCTTCGACTTTTGGAGAGATGCTCCTCTCGGAACGCTTGCTGGATCGCTATCCGGAACAGAGAAAAGCATATCTCTTCCAGAAGCTGGACGATTTGTATGCAACAATTCCCCGGCAGGCGGGCTTTATTCTCTTTGAACAGAAAGCGCATGAGCTGATACCGAAAGGATGCACGCTGCAGGAGCTCAGTTCAGCGTATCTTGCAGATCTGCGGAAGCAGTTCGGCTCATCGATGGCTGTTCCGGAGCTCTTTGCCAATGAATGGCTGTATATCTCGCATATCTTCCACACGCCGTTCTACTGCTATGCATATGCGTTTGGTAACCTGTTCGTTTTGTCATTGTATGAGCAATATCGCTGGGAAGGAAAAGCTTTTGTGCCGAAGATGATACGGCTGCTTTCTCGCGGCGGCAGCGCTTCTCCGCTGGAATTGACAAAAGAAATGGGCGTCGATATCTGTTCTGAAGCGTTCTGGCAGCAGGGATTTGCAATGATTGCACGGCTAGTGGATGAAGCGGAAAAGATGGTGTAAGGGGAGAACACGTTTGCGTGCTCAATTTTTCAGGATTGTAAGCTTAAATAAACAATAATTATTTCTAGGATGGCCAGAGCGAGAGCCCCGTTGCTTTTTTTGAAATAGATAAGAACTGAAATAGTGACAAGATTTACTATCGCTAAAAGAAAGAACACTATTTGCATAAGACTCATTGTAGCCTTCTAGAATAAATTCTCCTTAGTTTATAATTCTTTTTGCTGCTGACCACTATTTCCTTCGATACTTTTTTAAATAACTCTGTTATTTAACCACTATGGGAGAGCAAAAGCTAGAAGACCGGCTGTCGTTTGAGGAACGGTATCGTAATTTGGGTCT
>JAUYQE010000066.1 GCA_030695605.1 Nanobdellota archaeon | reverse complement strand
GCCCCATACGCAAGCGGTAACCAGCACAGGTTTCGTCCGGTGAGTTATAGTCCAGCCACCGGAGTGATGGCGAGTACTGGACAGAGGCTGCTATGGTAACATCCTTTTCAGGACAACCGAACTGTCCACAGACAGGTGTAGAAAAACAAAGAAGTATTAAAATATTTCTCACTCTTCAAAAGGGATAATCGAAAATCGTTTTTTTTTTTGCTCTTCTTATCTCTTTTTTAGTTGACAGTATACCGTATTTCTCGAGTGCCGCCGCCATACGACTGAAAGAGGATCTCTTTGACTGTTATGGTAATACCCCGAGCAGTGAAGCTATCGCCCTCTTCCAGCCAGTCGCTCTTTGCTCCACCCAGAGATAAACGCACGCGACTTTCTTCCAGAATATAAATCTCCAGAACATATTCTTCTCCATTGTTCTCCAAAATCGCTTGCTCTCCCGGCTGCAAAGATTTGCTGGTATCGGGTGGGGGAGCTGGGATCTCTGCTGTTTGCGGAGCTGCTTCTGCCGAAGCATTTTGTGCCGTCGCATTTTCCGGCAGGCAATCGCCATTGGCGCAGCCGGCCGGGCATTCTTTCACATGGTCCCAAGTACAGACCAGAGTTTGATAGCCCACTCTCCTTTCGTCAAGGCACTTAAATCCCTGTTCACAAATAGAGGAAGCACGACAGGTGTCATTCTGGCAGCCCAGCGGGCATTCCCGGCGCTCTATAAACGTGCAATTCCCTGTCCGGTACGCTTTGATTTGTCCGCTGAGGCACGTCCAGCCGGGAGTGCACTGGCCAGCCGGAAGAGAAGGAAAATTTTGTGTTTCAGTTTCATTACCCAGAGAAGCATTTGATTCTTCCAGGGAAGTGCCATTTCCTGAAGCGGTCGTTTCTTCAGGTTCAGAGACGCAACCCCCTACGAAAAGAAGAGCAATACAGAAAAGCAAGAGTCTCATTTTTCTCATATCACTACCTCTTTTTCAGGAGAGAAGAGAATAAACACTTAAATAGTTTTCCTTATGCTTCAAAATTTGCCAGGTTGGTTTGCTCATCTTTTTTCGCCTGCTCCACAACTGTTCGAAAATCCTGCTGCATCTTAGCAAAGAGCTCTGGATTTCTGCCGGAATAAAGATAGTTTGCGGGATGTATTGTGGGGATGATGGTAACTTCTCTTCCGCTGAGCACTTTTGTAAAAACTTTTCCCCGCAAAGAGGTGATGCCGGTTTTCCCCAGAATTCTTTGCGTCGCAAAATTGCCGATGGTGACGATAACTTTGGGCTGCAGAATGGCTATGAGTTGGTCTAACCGCTCGCGGCACTGCTCAATTTCTTCTTTTTCGGGATTGCGGTTTCCCTGCGGCCGGCAGAGAACGGTATTGGTGATAAAAATGTCTTCTCTCTGCAATCCTGCACCAGCCAAGAGCTGATCCAGCACTTTCCCGGACATGCCGCAGAAAGGAAGGCCCTGCTTATCTTCCTCGGCACCCGGCGCTTCGCCTATTAGCAGGATCTCGGCTTTTTCGTTTCCGGAGCCAAAGACGACCTGCGTTCGGTTTTTGCACAAGCCGCAGCGCTGGCAGTTCTGGTATTCGCTGCGAAGCTGTGGGAAAGAAAGCATATGAGGGGAGATTAATAGAACCATAGTACTATCATGAAGGTTTTTCTTCTACCTCTTCTGGATGAGTTTTAAGATAGTTGTCAATAAGCGCCAAATCCCGTTTGTCTTTTTCCCGCCCCATCTTCTTCTTGAGATCAATGACGTACGGCAACTTTGCGAAAGAAACATCGTCAATGCACTCCGCACTCGCAATAATTTCAGCGACTTCAACAGGTGAAAACCAAGGCATCCAATCATGCCAGAATTCGAGGTTTCCGATTTTTATTTTTTTCCCCGCCGGAGCATACCGTGAAGAAAGCTCTTCCCAGAGGGGAGCACTGACGACGATATCCAAATCATTACACTTGCGGATTCCTCGGATAGCTAAAGGTCCGCTGCCAAATATGGCATACTCGCCTCTAGGCAAATAAAGAGCTTTCAATTCCTGCAGGAACTCTTGGATTCCCATTATTTGAATGATGGGCCCGAAGGGATTCGAACCCTTGATCTCCGCCGTTCTCAGACCTTTATTGGCATGACCTTTCTCAACATCCGCATATCGTAGGATTGAGCAAAGCGAAATCCTATTTGAATGGATTTTGGTCCAATCTTTTTGCGAACGCAGTGAGCCAAAAAGGTTGTGTGAAGGCGACGTCCTGTACGGCGCATCTTCTGCGTAGCCGCTAGACCACGAGCCCTTTAGATTGCTAAGAGGGGAGTGTTTTAAATAGATTTCCTTCTTTTTTTCATCGTTTTGCTGGAACAAAGTGGGGCTCTTATTGAGAAAAGAAAAACGCTCCCGCAGGGATTTGAACCCTGGTCACAGCCTCTCCCCAAACTCTTCTGCTATTACTATCTGCCTATTTGTCGCGGGATTTCCGAACAACAGCGAGGAAATGCCCGCTTGAGCGGATTTGAATCAAACTTTTGCGAAGCCAAAAGTTTGCCGGAGGGCCGTATACTATCCAAGCTATACTACGGGAGCTTGTAGAGAGAAATCAATGCCTACAATAAAAAGGTTCTTGCAGAAAATGCACGAAAAGCCAGAAAAAAATGAACAACGGATAGTTATCCGTACACCAGCACTTCCACGTCCCGGCCAAAGATCCGCTTCAGGTCTTCAAATATCGGCTCTTTGATAAACGCTCTTCGCGGAATCTTCGTCTGCGCCAGGGCTTTTTCATATTCTTCCAGATTGCTCGATTCCAAAGTTCCCAGGCTGCCATTTTCCCGCAGAGGAGCTTTCTCAATCCGCTGCTCTTTGGCATCCAAGTCGTGATTGACAAAAGCGACATTATCGAGCAGAGTCACTTCACCATATTTGCTGCCGTGCTTGACGCGAATCTTGGCGCGCTCCAGTTCTTTGCCGCGCTTGCGCTGCAAGTATTCAACTAAAAACTTGATAAGAGTCGTGCCGCTTTTCCGGGCTTTTTCGATATCGGCGCGTGCCAGCTTCTTCTGCTCAAACTGCTTCTTCGCTGCCAAGACATCCTGCACATCCCGCAGCAGCTGTGCTGGCAATTTTCCGGGAGTAATGAGCGTATCTTCAAACTGCTTGACCAATTCCCCTTCCGGAACTTTCTCCAGGCCTTCAGCACGGAGCACATCACGGAGGATAGTGATCACATCTTCGGAAAGGAGAGAAATGCCTTTCTCATCATGCTTCGCTTCAATCTCTTTAAACAGCTCGCTAATGCGCTTCAGGAATTTCTCTGCATTTTTTACATAAATATCCAGTTCCGTGCCGGACAGTTCTTTTTTCTCGCCATGCTCGATATCTTTCCGCAACTTCACATTGTCCTTGAGAATTTTCACATATTCCGGCTCGAGCATTTTTTCTTTTTTGACAAAGATCTCTTCCATCACATCCGGCGTTTCCCGCGGGGTGGGCGGTGGAACTCCGTACAACATTAAAGCAGCCTGGCTGGGCGTTAAAATCGCATAATAGGTATCTTCCATGCCCATGGCATTCAGGGTTCTTTGGACCCGCTTCAGGCTCTGCTCGCCGGTGCTCATGAACAAGTCAATCGCTTCCCGGCTGGGCTTGATATGGCCCATTTTCAACAGCTGCTTCCAGGGCATGAAAATGCCGCGATCGTAGAACGGCACGCCATCCCGCAGCAGCGTGAAGATGATAGGATTGGCTTCTTTGAGCGATTCCCAGAAATCAGTGAGGATGTACACTTGGATGTTCAGCTTGTTTTTGATGCCCGTTCTTTCGCCCGCTTCAGCACCCATACCGATGATGATGGCACGCAGCTTGTCCTTCAGCTCAAAGCGGGTCATCTTCTTGACATCGGTATCGTCAATGACGATCCAGACGTCGATGTCCGACGTGGGCGTGGCTTTGCCCTGGGTTAACGAGCCGGCTAAAACGTAACTGAGAATATACTTGTCAAATTTCTTCAGCACCATGCTTTTGTGGATTTCTGCAATCTTGATGGCCGCCAGCATGCCGGTATCATGCAACGGCATACTCATAGAGATTAAGCGATTGAGGTCATATTTCGCATCATAGCAGTTCTGCCAGAGATCCGTCAGGAGAATGCTTTTGGGAGCAAGCTGTTTATCAACCTCTTCCCCCATCTGCTTGATGATTGTCGAGAATTTGTAATGCAGCTCGTCTTTGGTCATCTTCTGGGATGTGGTATCGTCCACGACGACCAAGAGGTTGATCTGTTCCTCTTTTTTCTCTTCTTTCTTTTCTTCTTTGGCTTCTCCTGGTTTTCGAGATTCTGGTTCTGCACTCGCTAACGCTTCTTTCTCCTCTTTGCTCAGGGGCTTTTCCGGTGGGAGAATCGTAATGCCCACAATATAATCGCCAAATTTATCGAGAACTTTCTTTTTGAATGACTCTACTTTGGTTTTCAGCGCTTTCAGCTTTTTCTCCAGTTCGGGAGGGAGCTGCGGCTGCGGTCCGGGCAGCGGAGGCAGGCCCGCTTCGATGCTTTTGGGCTGCAAGGTTTTTTGAGCGGTTTTCTTCGCCATAGTGTCACAATAATATAATGATTGAAGTATAGTGATCTTTTATAAATTTAATGGTTTCGGTTGGAAGTGAGACATTTTGGTCAGGGTGTTTCGCTTTTCAAGGCTTTTTCTTCCCGTTGGGGAGGTTCGGGGTGATAGGAAATAAGAGTGCAATTTTCAGTTAGGTTGTTACTCAAAAGTGAGAAATTAATCGAAAAGTTTATAAAGAATGAAGCTATTTTATGCTCTATGAAAACAAAAAAGAGAGGGGAATAAAAATGACTGTCAACCAAAGCAAAAAAAATGATCCGAGATTTTGGAAGAAGTGGCGAGAATCAGGTGCAGTTGAAGATTATCAAATGGCCTGCATCAAAAATGAGATAATCGCCCGCTCAGAAGAAACTGTTGGAACAGCCTACGCTTTTTTTTACTGCGCAGCTCCCAAGCCAGATGTTAAAGCCGAATTACCGTTCATTTGTGAACTGGCTCAAACTCCTTCTGCTTTAGAACTCGCGTTAGTTAAGGGACCGGAGAAAGTCCAAGGCGATGAACGATTAACTGGACTGGCTCAGGATGCAAAACAAGCAGGCATAAATTACGTGCTCCAAGCGACCTATCCCGGTGAAACAAATCAGAGAGCTGCTGATGAAGTAGCAGCCCTGCTTAATCAGGCGTATCAAACGCCATTATACCAACCAAACGATCCGTTCTGCGGACAAGTTGTTTACGAAGAAAATGGGGAATATGTGTTTAGAGAATAGATGTAGAGGAGCTTAGAGAAATAAGATGGTTGAATATCAAAAAATGACGATAGCTGAAGCGCAAAGAAGCTTTCAAGAAGAGAAGAACGGTTACAGCACCACAGATGGGGAATTCAGATATTTACCAGTCGAAGTAATAGGAAGAGTTGAAAAACCATCGATCACCTGGGGGGTTTATCGACTAGAAGATATGAAAGCTCCCGATGTTTCATTTCGCTGCTTCGGTTTTTCTTCTTCTCTCACAGAATAACTGAATCAAGCAGTTGAAAGAAATGAACTCATTTGTGTTAAAGGGAATATAGAAGGATCGAATCACGACTCTCGCTATTGGTTACATGCGCATAAAGTTGAAGTTGTAGTTGAGCGTCCCGGTGCGCTCTCACTCTTCAGAGAAGGGTTAGGAGGTGCTTTAACGATAAGTCGTGACGAAGGCGCTTTAAGTTTGACCGACTAAGATAAATGACTGCATTGCGAAAACTTCTTTTTCACCCCAATCCTTCCAACTCTTCCAACTCCTTCAGCACATCCTCATCCAGTTCCTGCGCCAAATCATCAAATTCTTCAAGCTCTTGAAAATCATCTCCCAGGCTATCCGCCGCGCTCTCCACGGTCTCTTCCGGCACTTCCCGTGCACAGCCGAGCAGGAAAACAATAAAGAAAAGAGAGAGCGCCGCCAGCATGCTTTTATGCAGCGGTCTCATTTGCCTCTCCCCCTACTCCATTTCCTGCTTCAGTATTGCCGTCGCTGGTTTCATTCTCTGCAGTTTCGCCAGCATCAGCGCCATCATCCGTCTCGTTTCCAACATTTTCATCACTCTGGTTAGTACCCTGTTCAGTGCCATCTGTCTCTTCCGTCTCATTGCTTTCAGCACTTTCTGCACTACCCAGTTCTTTCTTCAGCTCGACAAACTTCCGCACGAATTCCCGCAAAATTTCCCGTGATTCTTTTAGACCATCCCGGAATTCTTTCTGGGCATCCCGCCAGGCTTCCCAGGCTTCGCGCTTTTCTGAACCGCGAGCCAGCTGCCAATGGGCTTTCGCATCCGCATAGGCTTCTTCAAGTTCTGCTGTCTGTGCCCGGAAGCGCTCTAAAATAGCTTTCAGTTCCGTCGCATCGCCGCCTGCCCGTTCGATGCTGGCAATCCTTGCTTCCATGCTCCGTTCTAATCCCCGGTGCTTTTCAAGGAGCGCTGCAGATTTATCCTGCACGAGCAAAGCCACGATTGCTTTCTGCTCGCGCTTGATATCCTTCCACAGCTCCTTCGCTGCTTTCACCGCTTCTTTCTGGGAAACCGTACTATTTTCAACAGCAGCTTGCTGTTCGTCAACACGCTGCTGCAAAGCAGCGATGCTCTCTAAAGCTGCGCTTCGGTCTTCATCAGCAATGCCCGTGGTATTGCTCACGCGCTCTTCCAGGCGCTCCAGCGTCCGTTCCATGACCGTTAAGATATTCAGCAGATGCTTTTGCGCGCCCTCTTTAAGGGTGTCTTCTGCTGTTTTACAGCCATCAGAAACGTTGGCAGTTTCGTTAGCTTTCGTACATCTTTGGAACTGGTCTTTCAGCTCAGAAACGCGCTGCTTCTGCTCTTCATAGCGTTCTTTCGCTTCGTGATATCTTTCTTTTGCTGCAGCGAGCTTCTCCTGCGCTGCTTCGCGGCGTTCTGCGACTTTTTCCTGCAGGCCATCTATGCGCTCTTTGGCTTTCTCAGCGCGCTCTACAAGCTGTTCTTCAGCACGATCCGCATGCTTCTCCACCTGTTCTAAGCGGGCTTCTGTCTTCTCGCGGAAAAGTTCTGCCCGTTCTTGAGCTCGTTGCACGGTCTTTACAATACTCTCTTCACGATTCTCTCTATCGGTACTCTCTTTGAATTCATCTTTCTCGCCGTCATACGCCAATCCGCTGGGCAGTACGCTCAGCAAGAAGAGTATAAACACCGCCACCGAAACAAGTTTTTTCATTGCCATTTGCATCCTCCCTGTTGTTTTGTTGATCATGGGTATTCATGGCTTTTCGCCGCCATGCTGCAGAGAAGCCCAAACGCAGAACTTTAAAAAGACACTTTCAAGAATACTTACAAAGAGGGCTTATTTTCCGTTTTTAGGCTTTATAACGCTTTATCTTCGCTGTTGTATCAGAAAAGAAGCAAATTTTCCTCCTGATTGTGAAAAAGAGAAAGAAGAGGGCCCATCCATCAGAGATGGATGTTCCCTCGATGGGCGATAAATGGTAAGCTGGTCGAGGTGGTTCGTTTAAATAGATTTCTCTTGCAGAACAGTGATATTGTAATGGGTAAAAAGAAGAGCCATTTCATAAGCTTTATAATACCTGCCTAAGCCTTCAAAAAAAATGGTAACTTCTTTGTATGCCTTTATTTCCCAAGCCGGGCTGTGTGCTCTTTTGGCAGCTTGCCAGGAGCCGATCCAACCGGGCGTAAGCCATCAGGAAGCGGTGGATGCCGGACAGGAAGAACGGCTGTCCATTGATGCAGCACGGGATTTCCGGATTCCAGACCTCCCTCGTTTTTCGGATGTGCCACAATTCTTGGATGTGATTGCCACGCCGTATGATCAAGCTCATCCCGCTGAAGAAAATGGGTGGTATGCTCCTGAACAGCCTGAAACTGATGCAGCAACAGGAGTGGATGCTCTGGTGGAGTATGACAGCTCTTCTTCCTCCCAGCCCTTTCCTCCTGAAGCATATGTTCCCCCAACACCTGATGCGGGAAGCGACATTGAGGAAAATTCTGAACAGCAAGATACGTATTTCCCGCCAGAAGGCGATGGAAGCACTTCTGATAGCCTTCCGCCAGAGATTTGCGCAGCATACGATCTTCCAGGAAATTTTGCAGATGAAGACTGTGATGGCTTGCTCATCTGTCCCGTGCCCTGCCTGGAGAATGAAACGACGCGACGGGAAGACTGTGGCAACGGCATCGGTGGCTGGCGGACGCAGGGGATGTATGTCAGCTGTGTGGCGCAGTACGCAAACGAGCTGTATGCTTCAGCGATCATTACTGCTGAAGAAAGAGCTATCATGGTGCGGGAAGCAGCCTGGTCGGATATTGGAAAAAGATTAGAAGAGTAAAATTATTGACGGTAAACGTCTCGACACGCACCATTAAGAGACCAATTCCTGCAAAAATTTCTGTGGATTTTTTGCTAAGACCACTGCATGGCTCAGCAGCACGCCGTGACAGCCCAGCTCTAACGCACGCTGCACATCTTCTCGGGAATGAACGCCAGCGCCACAGAGGACTTTTGTTTCAGGGCTTATTTTTTGGGAGAGCTCAACGACAGTCGTAATGATTGCTGGCCGCGCTTTTGTTACAGAGATATTCCCTCCAATGAGTCCCTTCGGCTCATAGGCAAGATAGTCTGGCTTTAAAGGGAGCAGCTTCTTCGCTTCAAGAGGCGTTGCGGCACAAAGCACCATCTGCAATCGTACTTTCTGGCAGCGGCGGATGGTGGCTTTTAGCATCGAAAACGAAACTTTCTTTTCAGAATGATTGAGAATTGTTCCCCGAACTCCGAGAGCTTTCAGCTCTTCAGGAGAAATGCTTCCCGTATGTGCTCCCGGCTCGAAAGGATCGACATGCTGGGCAAAGAAAGGGAATGAAGGCTGTATGGAGAGCAATGGAAGCGTTAAAAGCGATGGGGAGAGAGCAATTTCATACTTCTTCGTCCGCACCACAGCGAGTTTTCTTGCGAACAACACGCCGTCCTTTCCCAGCGCTTCAGGATACGTTTTGAAGTTGATGAGGATGAGCGGCTTCATGGTTTCGGTGATGATAACACCTCATCTTTTCATTTTAAATTTGACGTCAACGAAATCTTTTTTCTTTCCTGTTTTCTTGGCGGCATTCATTTTCCGGAACAAATAACCCATAAGCAAGAGCACGAGGATAATGGGAAGAAGGAACATCAGAATTTGGAATACGATAATGAGCAAGACAAGCACTCCTAAAGAAACCACCAGAACAAGCAGCCACGCTTTTAATCCTTCAGCTCGGACGATCATGCTTCCAGAGAAGAGATAGGAGTATAAAAAGGCTTCCCAGAGCCAGCAGGACGAGGAAGATATTCCGGGCAGCAGTGATAAAAAAAGAAAGCGGAAAGGTTTGGATCAGGAAAGAGTTTTCCGGAAACAGCCAGTTTCCCTGCGGGAAGAAGAGCTGATGGAATAGAGTGAATGAGGAGGTAAAAGAGAAGAGCATAAAGAGAAGCAGAATAAAGCCAAAGGTTACCGTTGCTATGCCGCCACAGCGGAAGAGTTTTTTCTGGAAGAGCGGCTGTTTTCGGGTATATGTTAAGAGAATAGTGAGAGTGAGTAAGAGCACATAAAAAACGGCATTGATACTCGTCATAACTCTTTCTACATCCACCAAGTGCGAACGCTCCTCGGGAGTGAGCGAGTACGGAATTTCTGCGAGATTTCCATCCAGAAATTGCAGCGCCTTTTCCTGCGGCTCCGTGAGCGGTGTAAAAAAGAGCACGGTTTTG
>JAUYQE010000065.1 GCA_030695605.1 Nanobdellota archaeon | reverse complement strand
ACCCCATGCAGAAAGAAAGAATACTACTATTTAAAATATCCCGAAGATTAAACACTATCACCTCACCGAAACATTTATAACCCTAAAAATTCTCAGTAAAACTGTCGTTTCTCGACGGCAAAAAGAAAAATCCTTTATTATTTCCATCCTAAAAATGACCACCGAAACAGCCCCCGCTCTCGGAGCAGAAGAACAGCACTCTCTTGCTCAAAAAGATGCTCAGATAGCCACCCCTCCCGCACCCCCAGACAGCACTTCTCTCGTCCCGAAACCCGAGCAAAAGCCGGCAGAAAGGCCCCAGTACGGCGCTGCCCAGATTACTGTCTTGGAGGGATTAGAAGCTGTCAGAAAGCGCCCGGGCATGTATATTGGCGATACCAGCGTTAGAGGATTACATCACCTCGTCTGGGAATTAGTGGATAATTCTATTGACGAAGCTTTAGGGGGCTATTGCACCAAGATCAAAGTTATTGTCCATCCCGACAATTCGGTGACGGTCTTTGACAATGGCCGGGGCATTCCGGTCGATATGCATCTGCAGCTCGGCATTCCCGCAGTCCAAGTCGCTTTAACCAAACTCCATGCGGGGGGAAAGTTCGAAAAAGGCGCGTATAAAGTGTCCGGCGGCTTGCATGGCGTGGGCTTGAGCGTCGTCAATGCTCTCTCGATGGAGTTGCAGGTGCAGGTAAAGCGGGACGGCCATACCTACTATCAGAAATATGAGCGCGGCAATCCGGTCAGCGAGCTACAAACCACAGGTACATCTCCGGAAACAGGAACCATTGTGCATTTTAGGCCGGATTCGGCCATCTTTGCTATTATTGAGTTCCATTACGACATTCTGGCCAAGCGCCTACGGGAATTGGCTTTCCTCAACAAAGGCCTTGAAATTGAGCTGGTAGACGAACGGGGAGAAGCAAAAGGAGAACTGTTCAAGTATGATGGTGGCATCAAGGAGTTCGTGGAGTACGTGGACCAGAACAAGCGCCCGCTGCATGAAGTCATCTCCTTCAGCAGAGAAAAAGACGATGTAACGGTGGATGTGGCGCTGCGCTATAACGCCGGCTATCAGGAAATGGTATTTTCATTTGTAAACAACATCAACACTATAGAGGGCGGCACGCACCTTTCCGGCTTTAAGACCGCAGTAACCCGGGTGCTGAACCAATTTGCCCAAGAGCAGAGCAATGGCAAAGGCCTGAAATTATCGGGAGATGATGTCAAAGAAGGCTTAACGGCCGTCATCTCCGTCAAAGTTCCGGAACCGCTCTTTGAAGGGCAGACCAAGACCAAGCTGGGAAACAGTGAAGTCTTCGGCATCGTCTCTTCCCTCGTTTTCGAAGATCTGCGCACCCATCTGGAAAAGCATCCGCAAAGCATGAAGATCATCGTCGGCAAATGCGCAGAAACCGCCGCTGCCCGGGAAGCAGCCCGAAAAGCTAAAGAATTGACGCGGCGAAAAAGCGCTTTGGAAGGCGCCGGCCTGCCGGGCAAATTAGCAGATTGCAGCAATAAAGATCCAAAACAATGTGAGCTGTTCTTGGTGGAAGGAGATTCTGCCGGAGGAAGCGGGAAGATGGGCCGCAACCGGGAATTCCAGGCTATTCTTCCGTTACGCGGAAAAATCCTTAACGTGGAGAAAGCCCGCCTGCATAAAATCATGGAAAACCGCGAGATTATTGCCATGATCTCCGCCATCGGCTGTGGCGCGGGAGAAGAATTCAAGATGGAAAAGCTTCGCTACGAGAGAATCATCATCATGACCGATAGCGATGTTGATGGCTCGCATATCACCACACTGCTGCTCACCTTTTTCTACCGATACATGCTGCCCCTTATTGAAAAAGGCCATGTCTTCTTGGCCTTGCCGCCGCTCTACCGGGTGCAGCGCGGCAAAGAGATACAGTACGCCTATAACGATGCGGCCAAAGAAAAGCTGGTGCAGGAATGGGGCGGCTCGCAAGGTGTCGGCATTCAACGCTACAAAGGCTTGGGAGAAATGAACCCCGCGCAGCTTTGGGAGACGACCATGGACCCCACAGTCCGAAAATTGAAGCAGATCATGATTGAAGACGCCATTGCTGCCGACCGCATGTTTACGATTTTGATGGGCGATGAGGTCGAGCCCCGCCGGGAATTCATTGAACTGCACGCCAAAGAAGTCGTGCATTTGGACGTATAAGCCGTTTATTCTTCAGTACTTATTTAGCTGATTTATATTCTCCAGACCATGCTTCTTTTCTTATCGACGACAAAGTTCTGAGCAAATTCTTCAGCAGTGACAATTATGCCAGAAGTGTCCATTTTATGTTTTTCACTGTTTTGTCGACGATAGACACTGCCAAGTATATTCTCTAGTATCCAGTTGAGCTAAACAAGTACATTCTTCATAAAAGTTTAAGTCCGATGGCTGGCAGGCCGGCGAGGCTCGCCACCGCTAGCAAGAAATCTGGCAGCAGATTTCCCGTAATTCTCGAAAGCGGTGGAATGAACGGGCTAGGCTTTCAGATGGAAATGCTCGCCTCGCCCTTTTGGCCAAGCCAGCCATCAGACAGGCTAAATTTCTGCCATTCTTCG
>JAUYQE010000059.1 GCA_030695605.1 Nanobdellota archaeon | reverse complement strand
TCCCCCGCAGCTTGCTGTGCTTACCCAGCAACTATCCAGACGGCACATGCATACTGATCATCGAAGCAGAGAGCATCTAACTCGACAGATATATTAGCATAACCCAAATCCACAAAACATATTCTTTCATACCCTAACGGTGTCGTATATTCCTCAAACCGAACCGAGCCATATTCCGTTGAAAGGCGCTTTATCGAATTCTCCAAATCCGTCTTAAATTGCACAAAAGCCACCTCTTCGCTGCTCTGCAGGAAGCCGGAGATGGCCTGATAGCCAAAGATAAGCACCAGAGCAAAAGTGATGCCCACAAGAATGTACACAAATACCATACCGAAGACCATCCCTCGCCGGTTACTGGTTCCACGCGTCCTTGGGTTGCTGCTCATGCCCGTAACTCCTTTGCGTTCATTCCCCTACCTCTTTGCATCTTTTTCCTAATGGTCATTTCCCTTTGCGCTTTTTGGCAAGGTCTTTTAACCTGTTGAAGATGCTCTCCGCTTCTGCCGGTGAAACGATCTCCGACAGCGCTTTTTTCTTGGCGCTCTTTGCTAAATCTTCCAGCTTGGAAAAAACATTCTTTTCCTGCGCTTTCAGCCCTGGCTGAATTTCTTCTTTGTGCGCCGTGTAGGTTTCTGCAACTTTCTGCAGATGGCTAACATCGGGATTTTTCTTTTTCAAAAGCGGTTCGACATGAGGAATCTCCGGCGAGCTTTTGCTAAACGCTTCAAAAACCTCGCGCCGTTCCCGCTCTTTCTTCCTTTTTTCCCTTTCCCGACGCAAGGCTGCCAGCTTCTGCTGCCATTCGGGGAACACCGGGCGTATGGCTTCAGCAAGAGAAACGCCTTTCGGCAATATCTTCGGGAGAGCTTTCTTCCCCGCAGCGGAGAAGCGGTAATAATACACCAAATATCCGCTGCCGCCGAGAAGCAGCAGCCAGCCGAGAATGAAGAAAACCCAAGCGATGACGTCCGGCTTTTCTGCAGGAATTTTTCTCTCTTCCTCTTCCCGCAGGGCTTCAGCGCGGCAGGGGTCTGTTCCCCGGGTGTATTCTTCCAGATTGCTCGATCCATCGGCATCATAATCTTCAGCAGTATCCCGAGTACCATCGCCATCGGAATCAACAGCCGTGCTGTTCAGAGCACAGCCTTCTTTGTTATGCCGCATTTCCCAGGCATCTGGCAAGCCATCCGCATCGGCATCTTTCTTGGCTTCTTCCGGAGTAGCTTGATTGCTGGCACAGCCTTCTTCATTCACCACTTTGCCCGCAGGCGTAGAAGCGCAAGCATCGCAGCTATCACGAACACTATCGCCATCGGCATCAGAAAAAGCGATATGCTTGCTGCCGCTCTGATTATTTCCCGTATTGCTATCAAGAGCATAACACAGCCAGCCTGCGGCATCGAAAGAAAGCTTCTGGCCACTATAGGATTGTTGGGGATCACAGGAGGCGGAAGAGGAACTTTTGCCATACAAGAAAGAACGGCAGCCTACGGTATCAGAACAGAGCAGTTCCACCATCGTCTGCGAGCAATCCGACTCGTTGAACTGTACAGTAACTTGTGGCAACCCAGCAGCGAGACAGGCTGTGTACGTCCTATTGACAATGGTAAAGCCATCACTTTCTCCAAAAGAGCCCCAATTTCCCGCGGCATCTTGAGCAGCCACTTTCACCTGATATTTCCGGCCTTCCTGTAAATTGGTGATGGGAATCTCCAGAGGAAGCTGTGCAGCAACCGTGGCGTTCAGCAGCGGCGTGCGATTGCCGCTGGATGAAGAAGACGTGGTGCCCGTCCGATTACTGAAACTAACCGCACCGGCATCAGAGACTTCATACGCATACGCACTGAGATTGTTTTCATTAGTGTACACGCGCACGGCAATCGTGGAACTGCCACAGCTATAATTGCCATCTTCTATGGATGTTATCTGGGGGGAAGTGCGATCAATAGTAAAGCGGATGGCATTCTCTACTTCGTGATCGGCCATGCGGCAGCGTACCGGTAAGGCGTAAGATTTTTCGAGAAGATTGCTTAAGGGGAACGTATGCAATCTTCCTCCTGCACCCTGCATGAGCTGCGCCGTCACATTGAGCAACAATTCACAGCGGGCATTCTTGGACGTTTCCACTTCGACGGTCAGATTTCGTTGGGTGAGATAGCCCCCATTGGGCCAAAGACGAATAATGTTGCCGACTTGCGTATAATCGACGGTGAAGTCGAAGCTCGCCACGTCTGAAAAGTCCTGAGCCCCATTTTGGCACTGTGTCATAATGGTATAATCAGCCTGCAACCCAGTCATGGTTATTGTATACAAATCATCATGGAGCTCCCGTAATAATTTCTGCTCTTCGCCAGGGAAACGGTATTTCATATCCGCAAAAGCTTCTGCACCAGCATCATCATAGCGGCAAAGCGTTTTGTCGTCCGTGTCGACCAGCAGATTGGTGGTAATGCCCTCAATGATCAGAGCAGGATTAGCCCGGGCCTGCACAATGCGGGGAGCAGTGGGATCATACTCCAGGTTGACTTTTTTCTCCGAGCCCACAGTTCCGGAAGCGTCTGTACAGCGGACGTACACTTCTTTCACACCACCCGCTGCGGGATAGGCAGAAGCCCCCACGCCGGCTGGAAAATTGTAAATAAAGTAATCGCCAGTTATAGGATCTGGCGTTAAGACTTTGAACCGCGGTACTGCATCATAAGAAAAGCCGGAGATGAAATCGAAGCGGCACTCCTGCGTCGGCACTTTAGTAAAGAACTGTACCGTGAAGTTTTGTTCCGCACTAACGCCCCATGATTCTCCCTGATAGGAATGCTGCGGCGGATGGCGCAGCGTCAAGCCATAGCTGTCCAAAATCACGTCGCCACAGCGGACTACGTACGGCTGATTATTGCCAGCATCAATCGTATAAGAGCAAATACTCGCTGAGTCGCTGAGCCGCAGCGGGGCGGTGAGTTCTGTATATTCCTGCAGCGGAAGGTCACGGCAGCTCTCGCCAAGTTCCGCTAGGCAATAGAAATACGACATGCAGGCAAAGCCCTCTGCTTCCGTCAGGCATTCAAAGCCCACCCGAGTTTCGTTTCTGAAAGAGACCTGCCAGTTATCACCCTGTGGCCGAACCGTTCGGCCATCACCCTGCAAGATCATCTGTGCCGCCGCTGGAGTCATGTCGATAGTAAAGAAGAACAGCTCTTCATAACGCTCGTTTGTAAGGGCATCGAGGCACGACACACGGTAATCAGCAATTTCCCGATAGGCTTCGGGATAACGGCCGCTGAAATCAATACGAGGAGTGCTGTGCTGCAGTCCTGCAGCATCCGTCTGGAAATCGGTTACTTTCGTGAAAGCCCCGGCATCAAAGACATACAGCTCGCAAGAGGCGGGAACAGTAGTAGCGACGGAAAAAACTGCATTTTTTATTTTTATCGCACCAACAGGGCTCTGAACCGTAATATGCTCTTCCGTATCGAGAGGAATCAGCTTGATCTTTTCCGCACGATTGCCCGCTGCATCCGTGCACTGTACCGTGGCTTGATAGAGCAAACCGCTCAAATCAGAGAACGTTGCTTCCAATGGCTGGCCGCGTTCCGCAGTATAGCTTTGCATTCCCCCTAACGGCAATTCCTGCTGCAGGGTAAACGTACAGCTCATGGGCTCGTTCGTCCCTTCGAGGAATAGGGTCAGGGAAGCTTTGCCAGCAGCAACTTCTGTATGCTCAGCAATCTCGAATTGGGGAGGAACCACATCGACGTACACGGGTGTTTCCCGGACTTCCTCTTGATTTGCATATTTGTCGAGGGAATAAAACTTCAGGGTAAAAGTCTCTCCATCGGGAGCTTGTTCGGTTATCAAAGAATGCCCCGAGAAGGAAACAGGAATTTCTTCGGCCGGCCTGGTTCCGGGATAACGCACTTCCCTGAAATCGCCATCAGGAACGAGCCCAAATTCCGTACAGAGATCCTGGCCCGGCGGCGTTAAGCAATACCATAAACTCTTCACGCCATTATTGTCTGTGGCTTGGAACGTAAGAGGAGACGCATTCAAAGAAACTACTTTTAAGCCGTCCGGCAGTACGGCAGTTACAGGAGGAGTGATATCGGTGCGGCAGAGTTGGCGTTCTCCTGAAGAGACTGCTGCACAATCATCCTGAATATCAGCATTCCCATCTTTGACGCAGTGCTCTCCGGCTGCCGCATCGCTTACCCAAGCACAGCGCTGCCAGCCGCATTGGTCGTCAGAGAAGAGCAGCTGTGGCCCGCTGGCTCGCCCGGTTTCTTGGCCACCCGTGCACTCGTCTGCGGTGAGATACGTATAACAGTTGGCATCTCGGGAAGGAACATCGCCGCAGGAAGCACAGGAACTTAAAGGCTCTTTGGGAGGCTCTTGGGGCGTCGAGGAAAAGCATCTTCCTAAGCTGGAGCAGACGTCAGCAGTACAAAAGAAGTTTTCAAAAACGGTAGCGGTAGCACTACAGAGCGAGCAGAAATCATCCTGCTGGTAATTGGCTTCCGTGCAATAGCCAGAACCCGTTTCTTGAGTAACAAATTGCGGCAGCTCCAGATGGCGCAGCAGCGGGCTATAATCGATGAGCTGCGTATTTTCCGCACTATCGACCCATTGGCAGGATGAAGTGAAGCAGCTGTTGGTGATGCAGGCATCTTGGCTCTGATAGTCGAAGCAGTTGTTGATAGTCGCACAGCTTTTGCAGGCATTGACCACGGAATCAGTAGCATCATATGTACAAAAATTGGCGGCTGCTCCCCCCGCTGCTGTTTCCGCTCCATAACAGGCGGCCCGTTCCGCATACAAACCAAAAGGATCCGTGCCGATACTGCACACTCCTGCGTCTTTACACGTTGCTTCTTGGGCAGAAAGGGGGGCGCAATAGAAAGTATCGCCGACGCACGCCTGGGAAGAAAGCTCATTGTTCGCATCACAGCTGTACACTTGATGGCGGTCTTCTAGCAGGCAGAAGGTTTTCCAGCCGAAAGTTTCGTCAAACTTTCCGGTGCAGGCTTCTTTGCCGAGCTCGATGGAAGCGGTAGCGGGTTCTGCGGAATCCTGTCCTGAAGCATATACGGCTTTGATGCTGTATGTATACGTTGCCTCCCATTCAAGTTGGGGATCAGCGTCGATAAAAGTCGTTTGGGTTGCGGAAGCTGCCGGCAAAGGTTTTGCAGTTGTCTCGCCCTGCTTCTGGCGGGTAATCTCATAGCTTATCACTTCCGGACAAGGCTTCTGCCAGTGTAACTGCACGGCTTTCTCGCCCGGAACGGGCGAAAGAGAGAAGCCGTCAACTTTTTTCCGTGCATCGGGCTGGCCGGGAGCACAGATGCCCAGGGTTTTAGTGAGAAAAAGGTCAATGGGGACTACGGGCTGTAGTGCGGAGAGCGTAAAAAGAATAGGTTCGGAGGCGTAGCCTCCCGGATAGGTTGCAGAAAGTTGATGTTCCCCAAAAGTTCCCACGGCAATAGTAAATTTCCCATACGAAGGGCTACTTTTGTCAATGGCAAAATCAGAGTCGTCACGCCAAACATTGTCCAAAGAAACTTTGGCACCGTGACGCTTTTCGCTCTCTTGGCGGATGCCATCATTATTGAGGTCAACATAAACGGTTCCTGTTACTCCCTGAAACATTTCCGCACTACCCAGAATGAAATTTATATCACTCAGCTGTGCTCCCTCTTCGACCAAAAGCTGGAGTTCCACAACTGCATAACGGGGGGAGCTCGCAATGAGCGTTAAAGTGCCAGCAGGAATCGCTATCAACCTATATGAACCATCTTCTGCCGTGAGAACAGAACGACCGAGGCCTGCAAGAGTAACGGTTGCTCGATAAATAGGCTGACCAGCAGCATCTTTCACTGTTCCCGAAATCTGCGCCGTGCCCTCGGTCGGAACTCCCGTCGGCGGAACTGTTCTTCCACATTGCAACGCACAGGCACTTTCCGAAAGGATGGCAGTGTTAAATTCAGCATCACTTTCGTTTAATCCAAAATCCTGCGCATACTGGACACACGAGTACAGAGTAGTTTCCCAGGTACAACTATCCTGTACGGCAATAATGCAACAAGCTGGCCCGCATTGCCGAGTTTCTTCATTCGATGTTAAAGCTGTGCCACCCAGAAATGCACATTGGCCAATGGGCCGTTCGCTGCAATCAACGCTGCAGGTGACTTCTTGACATTCCGAAAAATTTGTACTGGCACAAGACTGGTCAGCAGCAAAATGTGTCTCCATGTCACAGTTGGCATAATCGGCACAATCGGCTGCTGCTGTTTCTCGGGGAATGCTTTGGCAGTACAGCCGCTCATCGCCGCCCGCATAGAGATAACAGCCTTCCTCTGCTGCGGCAGAAAAGGCAAAAACTACTGATAGGAGAAAAACTACTAAAAGCAAACCTCTTTTTTTAAGTCCCATAAATTATTTCTTATAAAATAATTGAGGTATATAAAGGTTTTTTATTAGAAAAATAAGGCGAAGAAGAAAAAGGCATTCTTACCGCCAAATTCGGTTAAATCGCCCCGTTTAAGGACAGCTTTCCAGTAAACTGCCAGTCACAAAAATACGGATATCCTGCCAATCTTCTGCAGCATACACATCAGAAACTCCGACACTGACAGTATAAGTATTAGGACTGACAGTTTGCAAACGGGCAAGAGGAATGAACAAGGCATTGTCCTGAACTTTTGCATGCCCGATTCCATCAGAACGAAGGGTATATGCTAGCAGCTCATCATCATCGGGATCTTGGGCTGACAATGGCAGCACGAGATCCTCTTGCCTATCCTGAACCACCAAAACGTCAAACGTATCCTGACACTGGCTCTCCCCGACGTAATCCAACGCCGGAGGCCGGTTCTGGACCGCTATGCTAAACGCATATGTTGGCTGGTTTTTAATAATAGCATTCGGCTCCTGCACGAGAAAAGTAAAAACTGTGTCGCCCGTTGCTTCGTCGGGAATAGCGACGTCTAAAGAGACCTGAAGACGATTGAGAACGTCAGCAAAAGTAGCGTGAGGACAAAACCCATGAAGCTCATTATTAGGACATCCATAATTAAAGCCTTCTTCTTTCATTACATCACGTTCATAGTCAAAATCCACATATTTCTTCTCCAAACGCAGAGGCTCAATAATGGCGGCTTTCAAAAAGGACCCCAGCTTGCTGGAATAAACAAAGCCAAATTCCGAAAGGTGGAAAAATTCTTGGCCCGCAGCCTCAAAGGTAAGCGGATATCGGGCATCGATCACTAAGGACGTATCCGTTATATCGACGTGCATTTGCACCGTCTCTTCGCCGACAATTTGGGCACCGGGATAAATCTCGTCCTGAATCCATTCTTTAACACAAGAAACCGCTTCTTTTTTCAGGAAATTCTCCAAATCCTTTTCATAACTGCGGATACTTGGAAATGCCAGCTCGCCAAAGCCCACGGTGATATCAGGAAAGCGATACGGGCAGAAACCCGAGTCCGGAAAAAGCGGCGTATTACAGGGATAGAGATTTGGAGGATCACTTTGCTCCTGGCGGATGCCATAAGCTACGGGGGCACCCCCAT
>JAUYQE010000057.1 GCA_030695605.1 Nanobdellota archaeon | reverse complement strand
GTAACTCTCCTCTTCTTTCTTTGGATTTGCGATTATGTGTAATACTTTTGACATTTTAAATTCCTCCTTTTACTTTACTCTTCAAAAAATCTGGAAAAAACTTGTACGTTGTGATGATTAACAAAGCTAAAAGTGTTGTTGGAGCAAGAAATACTAATCCATCCTGAAGTATTGTAAAATGAGTGGTAATCGCCCCAACCATGATGCCTGCTAGTCCTATACTTGCTAAACCTACAAGAGATGGAACAAGAAGACCAATTGCTCCAAGCAATTCTAGCAAACCTGTAAAATATCTGAACCATTGTCCTACTCCAATCGTTTCAAACATTTGAACCATCATTGGATTGCCTGAAAGTTTCCCGAAAGCTGAAAATAAGAAAACTCCTGCTATTGAACCTCTACGGACTACGCTGCGGCTAGGTCCGTAGATTCCTGTTTTAATTTTTCGCTACTTCTGTGCCTGCGGGCAGATATTGGATTCTCAGAACATAAGTTTTTCCCCTTCGGGTCGGCTAAAATTATATCAATTATTTTTTTCTAGTATTTCTTCACGCCTAAAAACATATTGTTCATTCGAATCGAGGCTACGCCTCACGGCGGCGAGCGCAGCGAGCCGCACGGAGGAAAAAATGGGAAAAACAAACACAAATTGGGAAGTCATAAATTTATTCAAAGACAGAGCTGAAAAAATAGATTGCAAACAACATTTTCGTTTAAAGAGATATGATATTACCGTGAAAGAAGTTGCGAAAGTAAGATATGGAAATCATTGCAAGTATAACATCAACTATCATTTTGTGTGGATTCCAAAGACAAGAATGAAGATGCTGGTTGATCCATTCAAAACGCATATCGAGAAAGAGATATATTTTATCTCAGAAAAAAATGGATGGTATCCACTGGCATTAGAAATTATGCCAGACCACATCCATTATTTTGTGAGTGCACACCCAAAATGGGCGCCAATGAGAATGATCCAAAAAATCAAACAAGAAACGTCTAAGCATCTTCGAGAGAAATATGCTACCATTAGGCAAACGAGAGAAACAGATGATTTCTGGGCAACAGGATATTACTGTGGCACTGCGGGACATGTCTCAGCAGACCAAGTAGCAAGGTATATTTTAGAGCAGACTCAGAAGTTGAAGAAAAATTGGAATCTCTTTGACATTAAGCCATTTGAATATGATATTAATGATGTGAAGAAGGAAGATAAAAGTCAGATAAAGCTTGATGCCTTCGGCATAGGCTCATTCAACCCCGCTCTGCGGAGCGGAGTCTTCTGAGCCAATTAATAACACCAAATGTAGAGCGCGTTTTTCTCCCTTTCGCATCTATGTTGCATACACCAGAGACATATTTTTGAGCATTTTCCATTTTCTTAACCCCAAATAGTAAACTTTATATAGCTTTTAACTAATCTTAATATAGTAGATATACAAAGTATATAAGTGTTGCAGTATCCCAAAGTAAAGTAATGTGATAAAAATGGAAAAAGAATGCCCAGTAACAAAAATAGTAGATGTTGTAAGCAGAAAATGGGCTCTTTTAATACTTAGACAATTAATATTTGAGAAAAAAAGATTTAACGAACTTCTTAAAGAAATTCATGGCATAAGTCCAAGAACCTTATCAAAAAGATTATCTGAATTAGAAAAATCCAACATAATAAAAAAGAAGCAATTTAATGAGATACCACCAAGAGTAGAATATTCTTTGACAAATTCAGGATTAGAACTAATACGCTGTTTCAAATCTTTAGATAATTGGGCTAAAAAATGGGAAAAATTACTTTAAGACTGGGGCACTTCCTTAAAAAATAGTCTGCTTCGCAGAAATTGATAATAAACGCTCAGGGGCAAACTTTGATTTTTTGCCTTCGGCATCGTTGCATTAAAAATCAACCACTCCAAGTATTCGTGGGCAACTAACAGCGATTTACCGACTACGAAACCTTGCAGGTTTCTCCGTCCAAATTGATTTTTCGAGGTCGCAAATTGTGGGTTGCCTCAATTTGCTCCAGCTCTGAAAAATCAACTTCGTTAAATCGCATACGTTCTGGAGTTAATTCTTACGCAACGCCAGAACCACATAAACCTTTATAAAAACCACGCTTTCTTACTCTGCCGTGTGGGCCCGTAGCTCAGCCTGGCATGGTGTTTGGCTAAGCGCGAACACCCTGGGCAATTAGAGCGTCCGGCTCTTAACCGGAAGGTCGGGGGTTCGAACAGCCCAAGTACGCTGGGCGAACGTGTTTCAAGTGGGGTTTCACTTTGTTCAACCCTACGATAAACGCAAACCAGCGGGGCACGAATGTCCCTCCGGGCTCGCATTATTTTTTTTAAGAGCTGTATGTGACTATGGACGCAAAATATCCTTTCCCCACCGTCGTCGGTGTCGAGTATACAGTAAAAAACCAAGAGAGTAAAAATTTTGCTGAGCTTTTTGACTACGTACAGAAACAATGCGCGGGAAAAGGAGAAATAGTTGATGGCAAGTACCAGGGATATACGATCGGACAAGTCCTCCCCGGCATGCCGCCATACGGAATGGCGTTCATAGAGTTCCATACTGAAGAGCCCGCGCGTGACCTTTGTGCTGCTCTCAACGACCATTTTTCTGGAACCCTTCGCGCCCGAGTGCTGGATATTTGTGGCACCCCGTTGGGAGAAGACTTTCCCAAATATGAGGCAAGAGAACAGCTCGCACCCCGGCCGCTTGCGGCTGCGAAGAAAAACTCCTGGCATCAGCATATCGTTTCCGGAGAAGCTTTTGATTATTGGTGGAGAAATTAGTAAAGAGTAAACAATAATTAAGGAGGAGAATAAAATGGCAATTACTTACAAAACTGAAACAGAAATTCCAATAGATAATTGCCCGCAGCTGGCGGGAATTCTCAACGCCTATTGGCTGCACATACAGGTTACTCCTGAAATGATGCAGGCACGGCTGCAGAGTGGCTCCCTTTTTGTTGCTGCATATGATGACGAAAAGCCGTTGGGCTTGCTGGAAACGCTGGCTTTTCACACCAAAGGGCAACCGTCAGCAATTGCCGCGAATTATATGGCGATAACCAACGAAGGATTGTGGCGGCCGCCGGAAGCACATGCTGACACGCTGCTGTTGGTCGATATCACCACGGACAAAGAAACGTGGAACTCCGGATTTGGCAAGCAGTTCATTGACGCTGCACTTGATTTGGTCGCTCAGAAAACGCCCTATCAACTTATTTTCACCTACACGCCGGCCGAATTAGGAGTGCGCCGCTGGCACTTGAAAAACGGAGCTACGGAAACATATCACCGGATTACGTGTGCCCGGCCCGGGCATCGCACCGAAGAGGTGTGCCTGATGGAGTATACGGCAGAGATTGCCAGAAGAAGGCAGCATGATGAGAGAAGCAGCAAGCCAGAAATACTAAACCCCCCCGGGGAATAATTCGTTTCTCTTCGTTTCTATATCGCCCATAACGGTCAGGGGAATTCCTGCTCTTATCTCCAGTGTTTGATCCAATCCCAGATCATACTGCAGGTGTTCTCCATCTATATATAGCCTGCCTTCCCGGCACTGGGAAATAATCTTCAGCTCGTTAGCAAAATGTGGTTCTTCTCCCCGGGCATCACGGACTTTGTATTGCAGCTGTTGGGAGTGTAGCGGCATGATTTTCCCGCCTAGCTGCCACATCCAGGCGGTGGAGCCGGCAGCCGTGCAGGCCAGCAAGCCATTGCTGCCCCGATAGGTCTGCTGCTTTCCACCAACATCGAGTGTAAATCGGGTATTGGCCCCCGGATTCGTATGTGCGAAAAGGACATCATTCAGCACCGGTTCGGGAAGCGCTGTTCCGTCGCGGACCAGCTGCAGGCGATGGAGTTTTGTGCTCGGTGTCTGGTCAAGATGCCGTAACAGGTCACCGATGGTCTTCTGGGTGGCAGCACAAAAGAAGCCCACGCTTTTCAGGGGATCGGAATTGACGCCCAAGAGCGGCGTATCCTGCACATAATGGGAAACTTCCAAGAGCGTGCCATCGCCGCCAACGGGAATAACCAGCTCATACGTGCTGAGATCTTCTTCAGGAAGATGCGCCCGATAGACTTCTTTCGCAGGAAGGCCCAGTTTTTGGAGTTCATCCAGAACCGTCTCCAGCGTCCGCTGCTGCCGCTCATGGCTGGCTTTCATATCAGCTTCATGTTTCTGCACGTACTGCCGTGCTGCGATATCGTCAGGAGAATGTTTATACAGCTCGTACACGCTTTTCTTGGAGACGACCAGGATGGTCATTTTTTACCTGCCCATTTTATGGTTCTTGCTGGTTTCATGTTTGTTCATCCCTCAGTTATAGAGGCTTCTCTTTTTTTCTGCTATCAGTCGTTGCACGATTATTCTTAAAGTACCATATTGCTTTGATACCGCATCATTTTTTTTTAGCTGGTCTTCTTTAAGCCACTCTTTAAAGACGTTATCTCCCTGTTCCAAGAGTTTTCCTTCCAAAGCATCCAAATGAGCACTGAGTTCCTGCGGGTTGTAGATCTTTTTCTGTTCTTTGATGCGTTCCAGAGCACTTTCAATATCTGTGGAAATCGCCTCTTCAATCTGGTTATTTTTCTGCTGCATTCTTTGCTCCAACTTCCGTTTTTCATGGGCAAAATAGCCCCCCATGAGCAAGAGCAAAGAAACAACCCCCGTTGTTCCATAAAGTATCCCAAGCTGGTTTTGCTCGCCCTGTGCATCCTGATACGCCGGCGTGCTTTCCCGCCGCAGCAGCTCTTCATCCAAAGTGGCATACTGGCCGGCGAGCGTTGAACAATCTGCTTCGTCTCTTTGCCGTAAGCAGTCCACGAGCGAAGAACGGGCTTCTTCTTTCTGTTCAGAAACACCCTCAGCCTGACGGAGGAGCACCTGCGAAGGGGCAGCCAGATTTGCAACTGTGGCAATAGTGGTGCCCAGAACCCCCACGCTTCCGAGGATCATCATTCCTTTTGCAAGATATTTTGGGATTTTTTTCATAGTTGTATCATTCTAATTGCTCTTCATCGAATTGTTCCGCTCTTTGTCTTTGAGCAAACTCCATATACCGTTGGCCGATATCTTCTGCCGTGAAAAGCTCATTCCATTTTTCTTGGGCGCTGGCGAAGAAAGCCCGCCCTTCGGCTGAATGGTCGTTAGAGAGGCAATTCTCGACAGTATCAAAGCAGACACGGGAAACGGTGAAAGGATTTTCGATAACGTCATCTTGGAGATTCCAGAGATGACCGCGGGAAAAATACGACGCTTCTAAAGTAACTCTTTGGCCAGCACTGTTCGTGTACGTTATGTCGCCGCGCAGGCCAGTAAACGCATCGGCGCAGATTGTATAAGCCGGGTGGTCTTCTGCTTGGTAACAGAAACAGTTGTTGGGGCAGGTTTCATCATTTGATAGAGATGGTGATGCTTCTTGGGCAGAAGCGCTGAGGGTTAAAGCTGCGGTAAATAGGAAAGGAGTTATAACCGGTATAGCTTTTTTTGGATTCATTTTTTCACTGCTTCATCTTCCAATTGTTTTCTTTCGGGGTTGGCAGCGCGTACTCCCAGACAAAAAGCGCCGTAGCCGAAAGAGCCGAAGAGGCCATAGTACAACAAATGATTATAATTTTCTATTCTCTGTTGTATTTCATCTTCCTGTTGCGATACGAGGAGATATTCTGGAGTGCTCACCACTCGTGCAAGTTCCTGACTCACAGCTACATAGCGCGCCTGTACTGCTAAACAATGGGGAGGTATAAGCCCTTCTCCGGTATGGCATGCTTCGATCGCAAAACCCAGATTTGTTTTATCTCGCGCAAGCTGTTCTGCTCGATAAATTCCGGCGTTTTCTAATTGCCCCTCGAGACCGGCGATGCGTAGGCCCGCATAGGCTGGTATGCTGAGAACGCCAAGACCTCCAGCGAGCAGCAACGGCCGAGTAAGAGATTTTTTCATTGTTTATTGCCCCAAAGAATTTTATTATGAAAAAAACTGCAGTTTGCCTGGCGCTGAGATATTTTTCCAATTCACTTTCGTGCTTTCTTCTTCTTTACTTCTTTATCCACCCCCAAGCAAGTGCAAAGCACCCTGAAACATATTCTCGTCTATGAAGAACATATAGGCATTTTCGAGCTCCAGCCAGCCGACGATATCAGGATTTTTGCTCTTCAGGCTGTCTTGTAAGCCGCAATATTCTAAGAGGTGCAAAGCACGCTCATCCGTATACATCTGCGTAATCCGTTGTGCTACTTCTTGTTCCGTTCCTTGTTTGCAGAGGGAATAAGCGACCTGTTCGTCTAAACAAATGGCCTGGGTTATTGCTTGCCCCCGGTGAGCGTACTGGACAATACGCTCCAGGGCTTTCGGAACCGCTCCATGCTCAAATTGAGCCGCACCCATATAATCAAAAGACCAGACGGTGTTACAGATGACCAAAGCTTCCGGAGTGAATCCCCCATAAGGGCCACCCGCACCAAAAGAGAAAGGATTTACAGAACCGCGGGGCTTTCGTAACCGTTGTATGAGATATGAAGGTTCCATGATAGTTCCTAACACTAAGAACACTTTACTTACTGCTCGCTGCCTGCCGTTCTATATCTCTCTTCTTCGTAACTGCATTGCTGCGGGCACTGCATTGCGCTGCCGCCAGAAGCTCTTCAGCGAGCGCATCATCTATCTTCGTCTTCTTGTTAAACGATTTCCAGTACGCCCCTTGCGTGAAATTGCGCAGCGCCAAATCAACCCGCCGCTGTGGGGCAACGTCCACCGCTTTCGGATAGCGGGCACCGCCATATTCGATGGCAATGACTTCTTCGCGCGGAGCAGCACATTCGATAGCCTGCACCAGAATGGCAACGGGATTTTTCTTGGTCTTCTGCTCGATTTTCAGAAAAGCCTGCTCGACTAAGCGCAATGCATGCTGCTTCTTGCCCGTATTATGCTCGGAGCTTAAGAAATGCTTTTTTCCTTTATGGCCGGTATTCATCACTTTGGTTGCTAAGCGCTCGACGATAAACGTCTGGCTTTTATGAAATTTGTTTCCGGCATATCTCGCTCCAGTTTTCGGTAGGATTTTCGGCTCCAACGTGATGTAATTAACCAAGCCCGGATCTCGAACAGTGATGCCTTCCGTGTCCCAGCGATTGAAGCATTTGATGATGGTCATGGTGTTTTTCTCTTTATTGCTTACCTTCTCGCTTTCTCCAACTTCCCTTTCAGCAAGGCATCCAAACTTTGATCGTTCACTTTAATGACCTGCCAGCGGATGCAGGGCAAATCGCCCTTAGAACGGCCCATTTTGCCGCCAATAGCTTCAATCAGCACTTCATCGTGTTCGTTAATGAGCTTCTGGGCCCCATCGCCCGGCATGAAAGCAGTAATCTGCTTACCGTTCTTCACTAGCTGCACACGGGCACATTTTCGCATGGCTGAGTTTGGTTGTTTTGCTTCAACTTGAATTTTTTCTAGGACAATGGCTCGTGCCTGGGACGTTCCGCCCAAAGGATCGTATTTCTTCTTCATCTTGGTGCGGGAAACCAACTTGAACTGCTTCCTGCGCTTCTTCAGCTTCTTTGCTGCCCGTAATCCGGATGCTTTGTTGCTCATGGTGGTTGTTTATTTAGGAATTTTTCTCTTTTTGTCGTATATATATGTTTCTGAGCGTCTGCCGCCCCGGTTATTAATAAACTTTTTGCTTTTTTCTGGTGAATTGGTTATTTACCATATTTTACGCACACCACCCCTGGCGCGAGAAATGATCCTATTTGCAAAATGATTAAACTTATTTCCCCAAAACTCCCAAAACCGCCACAAAGAAATTCTTCTTGCAGATGATCCCCAGCTCTTCGTTATTGAGCAAGAGGGTAACAACCGGAACACTGCCCAGCTGCGCATACTGCTCAACATCGGCTCGTACTCGTACTGGACAATTTTTTGCCAAAAAGACTTTCTTAAGGTTTCCAGAACGTAACTGCTTCAGGACCGTCTCGGCACCAATGAGCGCATTCCCCGCCACCAAAGCCTGCCGCACTTCGCTGAGATGCACATCTTCTGCACGCTGCTCGGTATTTTGCTCCCTCTTCTGCTTCTTTCCTTTTTTCTCTGTAAATTCTTCAGTTTCCTCTTCCATCATTTCCATTTCTTCCTGAGTCTTCATAAAAGTATCGCTCTCAAATTTTTAGTAGCCATTATTTCATCTTCACTACCAGCCCCGGCAAGCCTGTGCCTATGGGAACCGGCTGATTAATCATGACATTCTCCACGACGGACGTTAAGTTATCAACTTCGCCCGCTAACGCGGCGTTCGTCAGATGCTTGATGGGCGTCTCGAAACTCGCCCGTGCCAAAACGCTGGCTTTTTCGCTCACGACACCGTAGCGCGTTACCCCGCGCAGAGTGCCCGAGACGCACATAGTGTCCGCAACCAGCATAATATGGCGGATGTCAATATTCAGCCCTTGAGCATCAATGACCTTGGACACTTCATTGATCATCGCCTGCCGGGCTGCTTCAATGCCCAGCACCGCTTGAGTTTCATAGAGATCATTACAAAACGTCCGTACGGGATCAACTTCTTTCATCTCCAAGACCTCTTTCAGGTTGGTGCCGGAGGTCAACACAATATATTCCTCACCGCGCTTGACGGGCAGCACCTGCCGGATGCCTTTCAGGCCCTGCACGACAACTTTTCTAATCTTCTCTTTAATGTTATACAGCTCTTTAATATGCTCGCCGCTTTCTTTCGGCTTGAAGAGCGCTTCACTTTCTTTCACCTGGACGGTAAACCCTTTTGTTCGCAGGCGGATCACTTTCACCAGCTCTTCAGCAGTAAGGCTATGCATCTTCAGCATCTCCGGATTGAAAGTGATGCGTAACACCTGCTCAAAGATGCTCAACGCAAATTCCGTCACGAATTCGTCAAAGACCGTTTCTTTGATCTTTGCCGCAAAAGTGCGCACGTGCTCCAAAGTATTGTGCGGTGATTTCAGATAAATCTCCATCATGGGAGTCTTGATTTCTTTTCGAGCGTCGAGAATCTCAATAAGGCGCGGCAAGCCCGTGGTAACGTTCATTTCTGCAACGCCGGCAAAGTGAAACGTATTCAGCGTCATCTGCGTTCCGGGCTCACCAATGCTTTCTGCGCTCACTAAGCCGACGCACTCACCGGGATGGATCTTCGCTGCAGTATAAGCAGCTAATGTTCCTTCCATGACGTGCTCCACCTGCTTCTTCGTCGCTTTGCTGGGCAGCGCTTCCTGAATGGCTTTCAGCACGGACGGCGGCAATCTATCCGCGTATTGTTCGATAAGGTCTTTGTCAGTCATGGTTCTTCCTCAGATATTCACTCCATCTGCTCCACAATCTTCTTGACGTCAAGCTCTCCACCTTTGGTTTTTGAAACATCCAGATGATCTTCCCCATACGCAAACTGGACAATCTTGCCGCTGGCATCCCGCACGG
>JAUYQE010000053.1 GCA_030695605.1 Nanobdellota archaeon | reverse complement strand
AAAATATTCTTCCGGAATAAACACATACGCTTTCAGTTCCCGCATCATTCTCTCGACGTCCAAGAGCACCCATCCATCCCCCTGCTGCACTTGCCATTGGACTTCTTCGAGGAAATAAGCCCAATCAAAATGCTTGTCGTTGCGTACAATAGTCACAATATCATCGAAATCCCGATCGCGGCTGGTGACCGATTTGAGAATGACCAACATTTCTTTGCGCAAAACGTTCACCGTTAGCGTATGCTTTCCTTTAAATTCATGAACTGCAAAAACATCCTCTGTCATCTTCGGGCTTAAAAGAGTTTGAAAAATTTTTTTGACGAAAAGGTCAAAACGCCCTTCTTCTCTTTTGACCACGATAGGCTTATGTTTATCTTTCAATTTTTCGGGGATATATATCCGGAGAAGGCTGAACTCTTCGTAACCCATTTGTTGTAGCACTCGAAGAAATTCCTCACGCTCTTCTTCGTGCTCGAAAACGAGATCTACGTCTTTGGTTTCATCTTTATATCCATAGTACATCATGGCATTGCCCCCAAAAGCATAACAGACAATATCTTTCCGTATCTGTTTGGCGATGAAGGTAAACAAGTCCATTTGATCCTGTTGTGAAATCATGCCACCACTCCCCGAATGTCGTTTTTATTAAAAGGAACGTAGACTCGCCAATATTCCGCGATGGACGGAAAATTCTTCTTTTTCAGCTGGGACAGGAATTTCCATATGTGGAACTTCTCCTTCCGGTACCTCTCCGGCATTTTTCGCACCTTCAGGAACAGCCGTGCCACGTCATAGAGAGCACCAATTTGCTGCCAGCAGCCCTTCTCTTTCGCCAGGCGGTGTAGCTTTTTCCAGTCTTTCACGTGCTGAAATAAGCGCAAGGTAGCCAGCACGATGCGGAAGCTCTTCGTCTGCACGGCATCGATGATGACTTCTTCCACCTCATATACCCCGTGCACCTGATGGTCATACCAGGGATTGAGCTGAAAATTAGGATTGTACCTGTTTAAGACATCCCACATACCCGGAACGCGCGGCCATTGCTTGGTGAGCGTTACTTTATACAGCCGTTTTCTTCTCCCGCTGCCGGAGACGGTAACGTGCCCTGCTTTTTTCAGCTGGCTCAGCAGATTCAGGGCAGATTGCCTGCTCATGCCTAATTCTTCGGCAACGGTTTCCACGGTGTGCAGCCCTTCCAGGCGCCAGAGGAGGTCGTACTGGTTGCGGATCATTTGATTATTTTAGTATAAGTATTATTTAAACTTTTCTATTTATTGGTGATGTTAATTGAAAATATTTGTGAGTGCTTTAGTAATAATCAACAAAAGTTATATATAATGATAACTATTGTTGAAAGTTCATGAACCCCCTGATTAACCGATTAAAGAGACAGATGCACCGAGAAATCGCCAAAGCACAGGATGTGCTCGTCGAAACTCTCTATGGAGTATTTCCAGAAGCAGTGCTGCATGGGGGAACAGCTCTCTGGCGCTGCTACCAAGGGAACCGCTTTTCAGAAGACCTTGATGTATACCTGCCCAAAGAGAGGGGAAAGATAGACCTGCTTTTTGAGAAGTTCAAACGGAGGGGCTTTAGCATTGAAAAAAAGAAAATTGGCGAAAACAGCCTCTATTCGCGCCTGCAGCTGAGTGGTGTATCCGTCAGATTTGAAGCCGTATTCAAAAAAAACCCAGGGCATCTCCAAGAATACGAAACGGCCGAAGGAAATTTTCTAACGGTTCTCACGTTAACTCCGGAAGAACTCGTTCAGGAAAAAGTCCCGACGTATCTGAAAAGGCGCAAAATCCGGGATCTCTACGATATTTTTTTCCTGCTGAGGCACGTACAAGACCGGGAGATGGTAAAAAAAGCGCTTACGCGGTTATTCGCCGATTTCAAGCCACCTATAGATGAAAAAGAATTAGCTTTGCTTATTTTATCGGGGTTAGTGCCCACGACGAAACAAATGCTCGATTACCTGCACCATTGGGAGTAAAAATGGGAAAACAAAAATATCAGGAAAAAATTGAAGCGGCCATCGCCAAAAGCCCGGTGGTGAGCTATGCATCTCTTGCGAGAATAATCACCTTCCAAAAGAAAGTAAAACAGTATCCCAAGCAATTAGTTCGCCATCTGATCCTCAAAGGCAAATTAAAACCCTTAACAAAAGGTTATTACACCGCTTTCGAGGAAATTTCTTTAGCGGTCTTTTGTTTTCAGCCGGCCTATTTGGGATTACAGGATGCGCTAAGCTATCATAATCTCTGGGAGCAGGAAACCATTCCAGTTATTATTACGGTTAGAAAAATCAGAACAGGCTTAAGAAAAGCCCTGGGGAAGAATATCTTCATCCACCGAATACAGCCAAAATACTATTTTGGAATAGAATATTCCCCGCAGGATACGTTTGCTTTACCGTATTCAGATATAGAAAAAACTCTCATTGATTTCGTACATTTCAAACAAAAAATGGCTAGAGAAACAATCAAAGAATTCAAGCAGAAGATTCGCCCGAAGAAACTCAAAGAATATCTAAAAAAATATCCGAAACAGACACGGGAGAGGGTACTGAGGTTGTTGGAATAAAGGGATTCGACTCTCCAAAAAGGCTCCTCACCGCAGCACTTTCAGATCAAAACACACCCGAAAGACATAAGGAGAGAACTGCCCGCAGGGAACGGTACGGAGAACCCGTACGGGATGCCCCTGCTGCTTACAGATCTCTTTGATTTTCTTCGCTTCCGCAGCAAAGTATTTTTCTTCCAAAAACGCATAGAGATGCACTATCGCTCCGGGCTTGGCTTTCCGCAACGTGACATCTAAAAACTCTTCACCGGTTTTCGGCAAAGGCATCACGACGCGGTCGAATTTCTTACGGATTTTTGGCACAACTTCTCGAACATCGCCCTGAAAAATGCGGATTTTTTTTTCGAGCTTATTCAAAGCAACATTCTCAATGGCATACCGATGCGCCAGCGGATTTATCTCGATGCCATACACCATTTTTGCGGGGCTGCGTTTGGCAATGACCAAAGGATACGGCGCGGCGCCAGAGAACATTACCAGAACTTCTTCTCCGGGCTTCACCTGCTGCGCAATCCGCAGCCGCTCATTCGCTAAGCGCGCCGAGAAATAGGTATTCTCCAGATGGATCTTCAGCTTCACTCCGTTTTCCTGATGTACGGCCTCTTTCGTCTTTTTTCCGGCAAGGATTCTCACCTTCCGCAGGCGATAGACACCGCCGTGCATACGCTGCTTTCGGACTATCGTAGCGACATGCTTGTTCGCCTGCAAAAAGGCTTCGGCAATCATCTTCTCTTTCTTTTCCAATTCTGGCGGGATTTCCAGGATGAGAAGGTTGCCGACAATCTCCTGAGAACGGGGCAGCAAAGTGAGCTCTCGAACAGTCAATTTCCCTTTGAGCAAGTCGTCAAGGGCGGGCTGGTGTTTTTTAGCCGGAAATGAGAATTTGACCAAAACCACTTTTGCCGACGGCACGGCGGCTTTCTTGGCCAAGGGGAAATAGATGAACCCCAGCTCTTTCACCGGCAGGAAATCCGGATGGAGCAGCTTTTTTGCCGACAGATATTTCCGTACCTGTTCGGCATGGCGGAGTTCCGTGGCAGCTGCAAGCATAGTGCTGAAAAAGAAAAAGAAGTTTATAAAGCTAGTTCTTTCGATAATCCCTTTTTCCCGAAGGGGTAAGCCCAGCCGTCGCTAAATATGCTTACCCGTACAAAAGACTGGGGTCATCCTACATCCATCTCTAGGACTTCTCGGCACTGTTTCCCCATAAAGCAATTAAGAGAACACTCTTCCTGCTCAGCAGTTAAAGCATTGGTAACAGGGATGTCACAGGAAGCATCGCAATCGCCCATCTGAGCATCAGTACATTCAGGCCAGGAACGGGTGTCAAGCACTTTAATACGAGAATCTGCCACTACCCCTTCTCCGAACACCCGTAAAGCATTCTTGTATCCGACTGCTTCTCTGTCTTTCTCATCAAACCCGGCAATAACGAAACGGGAAATTTTTATGGCCCGGTCAAATACTTGGGGGTCAAACGCATACTCTGGGCCGATTTCCGTCCCCCACATGACTTTATCGGGGGCGGCATCAACCAGTGGCTTATATGCCTGAATGGCACTTTGAGTCATTATTTTTTCTTTGCTGTCATAGGCAGAAACAAGCTTAGCAATGGATGACTGCTGGTTAGGGCTATCATAATCATAGATGAGGTCCATATTATTATCGTGGATGATATGGGCAGCATCCATGCTGTAGTAGAGGTTGTCGTGCTCTTTGAGCAGAGTTATCAGTTTGTCCGTGCTTTGGGCCAAATCTTCCCGGAACAGATGCATCAAAAAAGTCGTATCGGGATATGCCTCAATAATCTTTTCTACATCATCCATTTTGCCGGCAACGGGGTGGAACATGAAATGGAGATTATTCCTTTGCGCCAGAGTAACGAGTTGCAGCACTTTCGGATCGTTATGCCGCGCACTCCATTCCTGTGTTTCTACTTCGCCAAAACCTCTGATGAATTCTTTTCCCACGATTCCTTGCGAGGCTTCCAAGGTTTTCGTATACATCCCCGTTAATTCTTCTCCAAGGTACTGCTCCACTTCTTCTCCGCCGATCCCCGGGTTAAAGAACGGAATAATCCGGTACGGGTGCTTTTGTGCGGCAGCAATCACCTCTCCCAATTCCTGGTCACTGACAAGAGTATCTGCAGTAGGCTCGCCAGAAATGCCAAACATGCCGATGAAAAAATTGATGCCATTCCGGTCAAGATTTTCAAAGTAGGAATCCATTGATGCGGAGCCTACCTGCTCCGAGGTGCCGTATAATGGGCCGTTATATGCGCCTTCGTACGTCAAAACAGGGTTAAAAATTTGAAAGTTATTTTTATCTTCAACTATGAGTTCTGGTTTTTCTTCGGTCTTCGGCAAAGTTTCTTCTGCAATTGGCTGGGTTTCTGGAAGCTCTTCTGAAATCCCTGAAATGTCTTTAGCAATGGTAGGTCCTGCCGGTTGTTGCTCAGCTTCAGGGAGGGGTTGTGTACAGCCGTAACCCAACATCATAAGGATTACGAGAAGTACTACTGCCTCTTTTTTCACTATCCTGCATTGATTATTGCATATATTAACCTTTTTGTTTGAACTATACGGTGGGCTATAACGATTCAAGAAAAATGCTTTTCCACTTTTCAAGAAAAATAACTCCCCAGCCCTTTCTGCACCACCATTCTCCCGTGCTCAGGCAAGGATCTCCGGCGCTGCCCCCTTCCTTTCCGTAGAAAAGTTTATAAATGTTGCACTATTAACAACGATTGATGCATAAAATGCAACATATTACGGGAAAAGAGCTTGACCTGCTGGGGTACTTCTACGAGCATCGGAAAGGGTATGTTCGGCAAATTA
>JAUYQE010000046.1 GCA_030695605.1 Nanobdellota archaeon | reverse complement strand
TCCCCTCTTTATACAGCGCACAGCCCAGCATCTCCGGCCCATACTGCAGCAGCACAAAGCGCTTTTCTCCCGGCACATCCCGCTCCAAAGTTCTGCCTGCAAAGTATTGCTGCACTTCTCCTATGGTCAAAAGAACCACATTCTTCAGTTTCTTTTTCCTCTTTTGAGCGTCCAGAAAGAGCAGCTGCGCACCCTCTTTGCTGAGGCGCACTTGCTGGTTATATATTTCGGCAAAATAGAAGCCGATGCGGTCTACCCGCAATTTTTCTACGTCTATCCGAGCCAGGCCTTTGCTGATCAGAAAAATCTTCCCTTTTTCGCTCTGCACATACGCATACTCTTTTTCCGGGAAATGCCCAAACGCTTCGACGAGCTGTTCGCGGAAGGCTTTCAGTTCCCGCGTGTTCAGAAACGTATATTGCTGCATGCTCCTACACCCCCCACACGGGATTTTCTTTCCGCTTGATATCCACAATTTCTTTAAGCACGGACACTTCTAGCGTTGATAAATATTGTTTCAGCGTTTTCAGCTTCTGGAAGTCTGCTTCCGGAATGTCCGTATAGAGCACATCGCCTTCCTGCACCTGCCTTCCGATCGTCACCCCATCCATGGCTAACGCCACTTGTTTTCCCTGCTCCGCTTTGCTCACATTTTCCTCGCCATCTTTCATGCTTTTGACGATACTCAGCAATTTCCCATCCCGGTTCATGATCGGATCGCCCGTCTTTAAGCTGCCCACCTCTATCTCGATGCCGGCAATGGCCGGATTGTTCTGCCGGAACACGTAGCCTTTCAGCAGGAGGAATTTGCACGGCCGCACTAATGCTGCCAATTCCCGCAGCTCGATTTCTTTCTTCAAACTGGTGGTAAAAGCGTCGTAGTCGTCGATCAGCTGATAAATCACGTCATGGAGAATGATTTTCAGCTTCTTGGCCTTCGCGAGCGCTTCTATCTCTGCTGGCGTGGCGATGTTGAATCCCAGCAGCACGCCCTGGAACTCGTTTTTCTCTTTGAGCGTTTCCAGTTTGGAGAGGTCTTTCTTGGTCACGCTGCCCAGCGACGCCGAAGAGATGGGGATCTTTTTATCTCTTAGGAGCTTTTGCAAAGCTTCCAGGCCGCCCAGCGTATCCGCTTTTATCAGCACGCCCTCTTCACCGGTTTCTTCCAGCAGCACTTCGCTTATTTCTTCTTGCACCTCTTTCTTGAACTGTTCAATTTCTTCGGCTTTGCCGGCAGAACTGCGTAACGGCATGCCGGCCATGGCAGTTTCCAGTCCGGGAGCGGCAATCTTCACGCCCGTGGCCGCGAAGACTTCTTTCACGTTGCGGAAAGCGCTTTTCTTTTCTCGCATTTCCATCAATTCTTTCGGCTCGAGCAAAGCCCGCACTTTGACAACCAGAGGAGTTTCAATACCGCCGATAACCAGCAGATCATTCACGCGCAAGTGCCCATCATAGATGATGGCATCGATAGTCGTCCCCAATCCTTTCTCTTCTTTGATCTCCAGAATCGTTCCCTTAGCCGGGCCGCTTACCTCTATCTTCAGCTGCTGCTCCAGATATTTCTGCGCTAACCCGGTGAGAACCATCAAGAGTTCCGGGATACCCTGCCCGGTCTTGGCGGAGACCGGAATGATAGCTGCTTGTTTCGTGTAATCTTGGATTCGGTCAAAGCGCTCTGCCGGCATGCCGTGTTCTTGAAATTGAGCGACTAATGCGTACAAGCGCTTTTCGAACTCGCCCTGTATTTGGTAGTCGAGAGCGTTCAGATTGGGCAGCAGGAACTGTTTCTCATCATGATGCCAGCCGGGAATCAAGTCGATTTTGTTCGCAGCGACTACAAAGGGCACGCGATTGGCTTTCAGGATTTCTAAAGACTCGATAGTTTGGGGCTTGAATCCTTCGTTGATGTCAACGACCAGAATGGCAATGTCCGCCAAGCTGCCGCCGCGTTTTCTCAGCGAGGTAAAAGCCGCATGGCCCGGCGAGTCAATGAACAGCAGGCCCGGAATGGTGAGTGAAGACTTGATGGCGCTCAGCAGTTGGCCGCAGATCTTTTCCACGGTGCTCAGGGGCACAATGCTGCAGCCGATGGCTTGAGTAATCCCGCCGGCTTCTCTCGCTACGACGGCCGTGCCTCTAATCTTGTCGAGGATGCTGCTTTTACCATGATCGACATGTCCGAGTACAGTAATGATAGGTCGGCGGATGGGCATGGGGGTTCGAGAGAAGAGTTACTTTTAAAGGTTTAGACGAGAGTTTTCTTTTTATTGATTCTGCAGAGCCTTAGTATGAGAGTACAGATAGAACCGGTTCTGGTGTCCAGTTTGGCTCAGGAAGATCAATTTTCTAGCGATAGGTTTTTATAGAAACCAAGCTATAAAAAGCACCATGGCAGAAGTTAGTGTCCAACAAGTTATTCTCGACACTCTTACCGGCTTGCGGGAAGAAGTAACGCACTTAAAAGGTGACGTGCACTACCTTATTGAAGCGGTAGAAGACGTGCGCCTCACCACAGAAGAAAAGAAATTACTGGATGGCTGTATTGCCCGTGCTAAAGCGGGCACTATTTCTGGCTTTGTTTCTCACGAGAAGCTTAAGAAAGAATTAGGGCTTTAAACGATGTTTTCTGTGCAGTATGATAAGCCGGCCTCTCAATTTCTCAAGAAGCTTGCTGTCAAAGCTGATGTCAAAAGGATAATCAAGAAAGTAGAAGAGCTTGCGGAAAATCCTTTTCCAAAAGATGTGAAGAGAGTTGAGGGCTACTTCGACGTTAAAGTATTCCGGGTACGAGTTGGCAATTATCGAATTCTCTATTTTGTGCGTTATGAAGACTCTACTCTTTTTGTTGTTAAAATAGACAAGAGAGAAAGAGTATATTGAATTCTCAATGAACGCCTTCTTTCAGCCCGGCGTCAAGTAACTACTCCTGAAGGGGTTGGGTGATTATATAAACAAGAAAGTGTTTTCTATCTGATTCATTCAACAAAGAAAAGAGGTGTTTATCATGGCAAAAGATGCAAGTCGCGTTCCGTATCTCGCCATTGTTGCGTTGGTGGCGGTTGTCGCTATAGTTGTTCTAGTTCTGAATGTTCAGCCTTCGACGGAAGAGGCGGTGGCGGGGGAGGCTAGCATTTCACAACTCATTAGTTCTTCAGCACGTTGCCGCTATGTTGATTTATCACAATATACTGGGGGGAATCTTGATTTATTAAAAGGAAAAACTTTTAACGACATCTGTCGAGCGAGTAGCGCTAAATCTTGTACAGCAGTAGCCGCAGAATCAATAACCTACATATTCAATGATGAAAGTTGTTTGGGGGGAACTCGATGGAGAGACACGTCCACTGTATGGTTGCCGGAATATTGCGGTCAACAGGCTATGTCTTTAGCTAATATGGAGAAATCCTGTTCGCCAGGTACTGTTGGACTTGAGCCAACGGATTCCGAATACTATGCTAGCCGCTCTGGTTTCCTTGTTGGCGCTGGTGTTCTCTGTTGCAGCTAGATTTTCTTTTTTTTCTTTTTCTCTCCAAAACCTTTAAAGTCCTATTCCCTTTCTTTCTCTCCATGTCCCTCCTCACCGAACATTCTGCTGTCCTTGACCTCCCCTTATCCAAGCGTGCCGTGCACAAGAAGATGGACATTTTCTACAATCCCGTCATGGCTTCACAGCGGAATCTGACCATCCTTTTTCTCAACGTCTTTCCGAAGCGGAATATGGTTGTGGCCGATCCTTTGGCAGGCACGGGCATCCGGACGCTGCGCTTTCTCAAGGAGTTAAAACGCGGAAAAATAAAGAAAATTCTGGTCAATGACCTGAAAGAGAACTTCCTAAAGACTTTTGAAAATAATCTCCGAAAAAATAAGCTGCAAACTGCTCCAGTACATGCCTCCAGCCAAGATGCCAATATATTCCTGCTGGAGCAGGAAAGGCTGGATTACGTGGACTTGGATCCTTTCGGCTCGCCCAATCCGTTTATCAGTGCAGCTTTAGCACGCCTTTCCCGCGGCGGAATTCTGGCCGTAACGGCGACGGACACTGCCGCTTTGACGGGCACATATCCGAGCGTAACCAAGCGCAAGTATTGGGCCACTTCGCAGAGGAACTCCCTGATGCATGAAACCGGCCTGCGGATTCTTATCCGGAAAATCCAGCTCCACGGCACACAGTTCGATCGGGCGCTCATCCCGAAACTGGCTTACTCCAAAGAGCATTATTTTCGGATTTTTTTCCAGGTCGTTAAAGGAAAGCAGCAGGCCGATGCCATCCTG
>JAUYQE010000026.1 GCA_030695605.1 Nanobdellota archaeon | reverse complement strand
TGACTGCTTTGGAGCATTTTTTCGTCGGCAGCAAAGGGGTAGTCAGCTCCAGCTTTCAGTGGAGAGGCCAGCCCATATTTGTCGACAATCTGCATCTCGGAGCAGGAAATGTCGACCCAGAGCGGGAATTGCAGTTCGAGCTCTATGTCAACAATGTCTTTGACCCAAGAGCCATACGTCTCATCGCCGGTGATTTTAATTCTCCGCCCAACTCCAAGCACCATCGCCTGTACGACGATGGAGATGATCATACCAGCGACCGGTCCATCCAGCAGGCGGTGCGGCGCATGGAAGAGCTGGGCTTAGAAAAATTTGTCTTTTGGCCAGAATTGGGATTGCATGACCAAAGCTTTACGCATGGGGAGGAATATAACACCTTTCCGGCAACGGACACGGAAACGTTGGCACCAAGAATCCCTGAACGGGCGTATGATTTAATTTTCGGCTACGCTCCCCGACGAAATCTGGAGATGATCTCGTATCGGGTAGCCCAGGGTATCCATCTTTCGGATCATGCGCCGGTCATTGCGGAGTTTGTGCTGCGGGAAGAATAAACGCCACCGCCCAGACATTCAGGCGTAATGCTCTGTTACTGACCGTTTGAACTGGGAATTCCCGAAGGAACAGGTTTTCTGGCTTTCTTTTTTGTTGTTTCTCTTAGTGGGCTCAGCGAGCTGATGCCCGCCGTTTGGTGCAATACACAGCGAAGCGACGACTTCGCTGGTACTCCAAAGGTTCCACATTTGAGCGCTTTATTAAAGATGCTTCAAGACCTGCGCACTACCAGGTTATGCGACGGTGGCGTATGACAGAAACAGAACTCTTACTTTTTATAAACCTTACTTCAGCCGTATCGTTTCCAGGTTCTTCGGAGCGAGCGTTTCCATGCGGAACTGCTGGTGGATGCTGGTTGCCAAATCTAGGCAACGGGAGGCTTCCCCATGCAACGTCATCACTTTCCGGGGCTGCGGGTTGCAGTGCTTGACAAAATTCATCAATTCTCTTCGATCAGAATGGCCAGTAACTTCTACTTTGTGCACTTCCATGTTCATTTTTATAACTTGCTGCTTGCCATTTTCGCGGAGGAGAACTTCTTTTTCTCCGGCACGGATGCGATAGCCCAAGCTGCCCGGGGGCTGGTAGCAGGAAAAGACCAGGGAGTGCTTACTGCCTTCGCCCAAACCTTTCAAGTATTCGACGGACGGCCCCCCTTGCAGCATGCCGGACGTAGCCAGGATCATACAGGGCCCTTCTTCAAGCATGATCTGCTTGCGCTCTTTGTTTGATCCTACCTGTACGAAAATATCCGAGAGGAAGGGGTTATTCTCTTTATAGAAGATCTCCTGGCGGATATTTCTGTTGAGATATTCCGGATGGGCGGTATGTATGGCAGTGATGTCCCAGAGCATGCCATCGAGATAGATGGGCGCTTTTGGAATTCTTCCTTCTCGAGCCAGCCGCTCAATGATGATCATGACTTCCTGGGCTCTTCCCGAGCCGAGAACCGGCATGAGCACTTTTCCGCCGCGCTTAAAAGTATTGGTCACTACTTCCGTCATATAATCATCAGCTTCCCGGGAATTCATGACATTGTCACGGCCGCCATAGGTCGCTTCCATGATCAGGGTTTCTACCCGGGGAAATTGCGTATGGGCGGCTTCCAGAAGATTCGTTCGGGCATATTTTATATCGCCCGTATAGACCAGGTTATGCAGGCCATTTCCAATATTCAGGTGCACAATGGCGCTGCCCAGCATGTGGCCCGCATTGTAAAAGGTCAGGCGCATGTCCGGGGTGATATCCGTTACTGCATCGTAATCGATGCAAATCGTGTGTAAAACCATGCTGCGCACATCTTCCGTGGTGTAGATGGGATCCTCTCCTTCGTTCCGCTGGATTTTAATGAAATCCAGCTGCAGCAGGGCCATGATGTCACGCGTCGGCTCAGTGCAGTAGATCGGCCCCTGGTAGCCATATTTGAAAAGATAGGGAATAAGCCCGGTATGGTCCAGATGGGCATGAGAGACAATTACTGCATCAATCTCACTGATATTAAACTCCGGTGCATCCAAAAAAGGATAGGATTCGGGGCCTTCCTGGCTGGGGTCAATGCCACAATCCAGGAGGATGCGTGATTCCGGCGTTTGCAGCAAGAGGCAGCTTCTGCCCACTTGCCGTGCCGCGCCCAGAAAAGAGATACGAACCCACTCATGCTTTTTTTCCCGAAGCCAGCCATCATAGACACGATGGCCGGTTTTGTCCAGGAATTTTTTGCGGTCTTCAGCATGGTCGAATAAGACCGAACGGATGCCTTCGATGAGCTTGGAACGGAGGGGAGGAATGCGCTTTATAAGCGGAACCCAGAATGTCTGTTCTCGTATCGCACGGAGGATCTCACCCTGCTTTCCGATGACAATCCCCGGTTTTTCAGCATTAATAATGACCATGGCTCGAGGCGGGTCAAAAAGGCATTCCTGAATGCCCGCTTCTTCCGGAATCAGTTCCCGAATGCGCTTTTCCGCTTTTTCCGGCTCCATGCAGAGCGATGGATGGGGACGCACTTCAATCCGCTTTTTGAATTCGCTTACCGCTTGCCGGATAATGCTTTGGTGGTCTAAGAAAAATTCTTTATCGTTGGTATAGAGCACAATATTTGCGCCTTCAAAAGCGCTGTCCGCTATTTTCTCAGCGGGTACAATTTTGAGTACTTCTTTAATGATATCTGGCATGGTATAATCCTTGGTGTGTTCTGTTATTTTTATTATGTCTCTCTCGGTGTTGTCTCCCGAGGAACTTCAAATCACCATTTTTTTAAGTTGCTTTTTTCTAAGAATCACAAGAGTCTGCAATTCTGAGAAGAGTATTTGTCGTATGCAGCGGTTCTTAGAGCGTGATATTCCATTCTTTCTGCATTATTTGCTTTATTCCATCACGCTGCACAGTAACGACAACAATCCCATTTCCGGATGCGCTATCGCGCTGCAAAGCGGCATTGACCCCTTTCACAGCGAGCTTTATTCCCTCGCTAACCGGTAAATCTGCCCGGTATTGGGTTTCCAGCACCCCATACGCAAAAACGGAGCCGGATCCTGACGAAACATAATCTCTCACTTTGGTGACGCTGCCATCCGGGAACAAATCATACAGGTGCGTGCCTTCATTATCTCTACCACCTAAGAGGAAATGGGCGATTCCGGGAAGCATGCTCGGCTGTCGGATAAGCCCGTACAATAGGCCACCAAGAAGGTTTGCAGCCTGCTTGGCGCTCGGCTTCTTATTGGTGCGCACTTCCTTCAATTTCAGTTCGGCGCGGAAAAGCTTGATCACCAGCTGGGCATCGGAAACGGTGCCCGCAATCGTCACGGCAAAGTCATCGGATATAATGTGAGCTTTCTCGGCGTGCTTGTCGACGATCATCGTCCCGGCCGTAGCACGCATGTCTGCAGCCAGGACCACGCCATCACTGCAGGCTATACCTATAGTCGTTGTTCCGGTTTTAAGCTGTTCTTCCATTAGAGAACTCCAAGAAGGTTTAGGTCACCTCTCACGAATGTTATTGAAAAGGTGGGCTTATTTTTAAATGTTTCGGTGCAATCTTTTGGCTCGCTTCGCTCGCAAAAGATTGGACCAAATTCGCTCAAGCGGGATCTTCCTCGCTCCCCAGCTCGGAAATCCCGCGACAAAAAAGAGAAGTCCTCGGCTCGCTCGGGGTCTCGCGACAAACAGAAAGAGGTTCAGCAGTCTAAGGAGCTAAACTTTCTGAAGAGATTGGACCAAATCCTCTCTAGTGAGGTTTCGTTGCACTCAGCCTCACGATGAACGGTCAGAAAGAATGAGTAAATCAGCCCCAGGGGAGATTTGAATTCGGGAATGCTTCCGGCATTGCTCCCGACCTCCTGATATCGTGATGCGCAGACCGTGGCACGCAGCCGATAGAACGGAGTGCTTACAAGTCAGGTGCTCTCCCACTAAGCTACTGGGGCTTGAGTATGGGGGGTGTGCTGCCTATTTTAAAATGTTTGTTATAAGAAAGAGGTTCTGAGCGTCTTCAAAGCTTTCTTTCGTGCTCCCCATCAGAACAGCTACAGCATTCCAGCGGCTTTCCGTGCTTCGGGCAGTCTCTTGCTTGGCATGTTCCGGGTGTGGGAGAAACACCGTGGCAGCCGCCGGTGCAGATATAGTGGAAACCCTTTTCTTCCATTGTTTAGAATTCATTCATTTTCCAACTTCTTTAGCTCTTCTTCTCTCTGTCTTTTTTCTTCTTCTCTTTGCTTGCTTTTTTCTGAGTAATAAAACTCTTCTCCTATAGTTGTAATTCTTAATTCAGTTTCACTCGTATAGCCCCAATAGGGAACACCCGAGATATATTGGTCTTGCTTTAATTGGGTGACTGCCTGTGGAGTGAGTAGATAATACTCATGCTCTTCACTATATCCTCCAGAATCCCCATTATGTGCATGGGTAACTTTAACATAGGGCCTAGTCGAATTAGAAGTGTATATAGTAGAAAAACGGGTATTATTTCCTTGAGATTTTCCGAGAAGTATCTCTAGCACGTCGAGTTTATTCTCTAGAGGAGCCTCATTTTCAAATCTTTTCATAATATGAAAAATTTAATAGTCTTATTAAAGATATATGTAGTAAAGTGGTCATCTCTCGGGTAAATAAAAATCAGGAGAGTATCCCGAAGAAAAGGGGAGCGTAGTCTGAATTTATTCTCTTTTTCCCGTTCACTGATGTGACGGCCAAGCCTGCGAGGTATAGAAGCCTTTGGCTTCTTCGTAGGGCAGGTAGCGTTTCATCTTGAACCATTGCTTGATCCAGTTTTGTAGAACGTATGTTTCCTGGTACAATTCTTTCTTCCGGTCTTCCAGTGTTTTCTTGTAGACTTTCTGCGCAAAGAGGTCTTTCACCTGTTTCAAAATGGCTTTCTTTTCAAACGCTGATTTGTATTTTTCTTCGATGAAAGCGCGGATCGTGATTTCCATCTCGCCTTTATCCGCTTTGATCTTCCGGCCCTCTTTGACGATTTCAACGGAAGACATGCCGATGACGCGATAATTGATATCCCAGTAATACTTCAGAAACGGCGCTTTTTCCGGCTCTTTGACAGGCCGCCAGCGGATCCACAGCTCTTTTGCTCCCGTGCGGTCGATGCGTTCTGCATAGAGTGTTTCCCAATGGTCGAAGTCAAATTCCCCATCGTTTGTTTCACCATGCCAGCCTTGGTCGGTGAGCCATTCTTTGAAGTTTTCGTAAAATGCTTTGAGGTCGAAAACATCTTTGTACTTTACTTTCATGGGGCTGAACGGCGGGAAGAGTGAAATAAGGTTTGAAAGCGGCTTTTTAGGCATATACTCAGAGAAGAAAATGAGGTATTTAAAGGTTTAGACGCCGCTGCAGCATCGTATACGCCATCCGTCCAAGAATTCGTGCCATCTCTCCGGGAGTAAGCGGCTCAGTTGCCACCTGAACTTTCTTTTTGCGAATGGCTTCAATAACTGCTTTTTCCGTCCATACCGCATCAATAAGCGTGTAGGTTCTCCCTAAATCATTCAGGTCGTGCACGTCGGAATTGCCAACGACGGGCTTGCCGAGCTGCTGTGCCAGGTGCACTGTTTTCTGATTAGGATTAAAGCTCTTTGTATAAAAAAATGAATATTCCCAGGCATCGAAAAGGTCGGGGTATTGGAGAACAATATCGTCAAGGCAGGTACTCGTGTAATGGAAAGGATGGGGTGCGATGACCAGTATATTCCCCTGCTTTTTCTTAAGCCGCTGAAGATCTGTGAATGTTTTGACGGTGGCAGCCTGTTCAGGAGTTATATTGTAAATAAGCGTATGCTTGCCCTGCAGCGTCATTTCCATGCCCTGCAGCAGCAGAATGCCTTTTACTCGGGCATAGTTTTTTGCTTTGTGGTTTTGATAGATATAGTTATGGCGGGTAATAGCCAGCACCTGGAAGCCCCGTGCGGCAGCCCGGTCGATGAGGTCATAGGCAGAATAGCGGATAAACGTATCGATAGGATCGCCGCGGATATGAGTATGCAGTTCGGCTTTGAGCATGGGCTTACGCACTTTTGACTATTGCCTCCTCTCATTTTGCTCCTGAAAGCTTTAAATAGATTCTGTTGTCGTGTTCTGGTTTATGATCATTGGCGTCGTAGGAAAAGCTAATGTCGGAAAGAGCACTTTTTTTAAAGCGGCAACCTTAGCGGAAGCAGAGATTGCCAATTATCCATTTGCAACTATCAAGCCGAATACCGGCATCGGCTTTGTCAAAGTGGGTTGTGCAGATAAAGACTTTCAGAAACAGTGCCATCCCCGGACGGGCTATTGCCTGAATCATCAGCGCTTTGTGCCGGTGCAGATGATTGATGTTGCCGGTCTCGTGCCTGGAGCGCATGAGGGAAAAGGCATGGGGAATCAATTTCTCGATGATTTGCGGCAGGCTGATGTGCTGATTCATGTCATCGATGCCGCGGGCTCGACGAACGAGAAAGGGGAGCCCATCCAGCCGGGCAGCTACGATCCGGCTCGCGATGTTGAGTTTCTGGAAGTGGAATTAGATTTGTGGTACGCCGGCATTTTGCAGAAAGGCTGGGAGAAATTTGCCAGAACGGTTGTACAAGAAAAGCAGCCCATTCATCTGGCTTTAGCGAAGCAGCTTTCCGGATTAAAAGTGATGGAGCCGATGGTAGAAGAAGCGCTGAATCTGCTGCAGCTGGATCGGGAAAAGCCGCAGTACTGGACGGGTGAGCAGCTTCGAAATTTAGCAACGATTTTACGGCAGAAGACCAAGCCGATGATCATTGCGGCGAATAAAAGTGATCTGCC
>JAUYQE010000025.1 GCA_030695605.1 Nanobdellota archaeon | reverse complement strand
GTTCTATGGGGTTTCCAAATGAGATTTTGGCCATGTTTTTCTCTTGGTAGTCAAAGTATTTCTATCCCGCACTAAGACACCGTAACGTGACCTCCACTCCAGCTCCGAAAATCTACAAAAGAAGAGTGCCCCAGTAACTCTACATCTTGGGGGTCGTAGATAATGACGGTGCAGGTTTCTGGCTGATGCAGAAATTCCCGACTCCCATTTATTGTCGCTATAGCTTCTTCAAGGCTCCTTGGTTCTTGTCGTAAAGCCGGAACAAAGTCAGGGATGATAACGACCCCTGTTCCGGTTCTTTGGTATGCTTCCAGCCGGGCTCTTAACTTCGTCGGTAAAAGCAGATTGTAGGGATTGCTGAAACAGAGGTCCAGTTGTTCATCACTAAAAGAAAACCTCTTTTTGAAGTGCTCTCTATATTGTCTGGCAACAGCCGGAGGGAGATGGGTATAGTCAAGAGATAACCGGTCTATAACGGTCGTTTTTTTGGGAGCCAAGAAGTCAAAAATCTGTTGTGCGATAGCGTTCTCCTGCTCACGCCGGTTGCCTCGTACATAGATAAATCTTCGTTTATAATCCGTCGCTACATCAAGATACCGCAAGTCCCGTTCTGAGAGGGGGTTTTCAAAAGCCATGATTTTCTAAAATCGACATTATTTAAAAATCTTTCCGATTACGACTTAACAGTACTAATAATTCCAAAACATTTATATAATAGCACTATTTTCAAGTGGTATAACACCTCAAAACCACCTCTTTTCCGCTTGAGGGAAGTCACATTTCCTTGAGCGGAGCCAAAGGCGCAAGCCTTTGTGCTCCTCAGCAGGCCGGGTAAAACCGGCTTGTTGGGGTTTTTATTGTTCTCCCTGCTTTCCCTTTTCAGATTTCTCGCCCGAAATGTTTATAAATTAAAGAGCTCCGAACAAGAAATAGAGCCCGAGGTGAGAGTACCTGCGGGAGCCAACGGGAAACCCAAGCAATGAACTCGGGGGTTACGTTCGGGCTTCATTCCTTTCATACCAAAGAAAGATAGGGCCTTTCAAACTTCACGTGCTTCACAAATGAGTGAAGCGTATCCAATTGTATCAGAGTCAAAGAAGAATAAAATCTCGTTCAAAGAAGTAAGAAAGTAGTTCTGTTTTTCTGCAGGGTTTATCAAAGGAACATAACAATACAAAATCAATAAAACAATAACTCAGAAAGACTGCAGCATGTTCATTCCTCTGCTTTATCAGGATGTGAACGGTACGCCGTTCCCCGCCGAGTAAGCGAATAAAGCTACAGCTCTTTCTTAACACGGAGGCAAAACCATGGCAAAAATAAGCCCAGTAGCGGCTAAATATATCATTCATTCACGCATTTCCATTGCAGGCATTGTTGATCGTCCTGATGTCATTGGCGCGATCTTTGGCCAGACAGAAGGCTTGCTCGGTAATGAGCTCGAATTGCGGGAGTTGCAGCGCTCCGGCAGAATTGGCCGGATTGAAGTAAATACCAATACCAGCTCTGGGAAAACCTCGGGCGAAATTATTATTCCCAGTTCTCTGGATAAGACAGAAACCGCCATCATTGCGGCATCTATGGAAGTCATCCAGCGCATCGGGCCGTGCACGGCCAAGCTGGAAGTTACCAATCTTGAAGATATCCGCATCAGCAAGCGGCAGTTTGTCGTGGAACGGGCTAAAGAGCTGCTGAAGACGCTCATGGAAAGCACCCTCCCCGATTCCCAGGAATTAACGGACGAAGTAGCCAAGTCCGTCCGGGTTATGGAAGCCGTCGAATATGGCCGGGAGCGTTTAGCAGCCGGCCCGGCGATTGACGAGAGTGAAGAGATTGTCATCGTCGAAGGGCGTGCTGATGTGATAAATCTTCTGCGGCAAGGCTTCAAGAACGTCATTGCCATGAACGGGACGTCCTGCCCGGAAACGATTATAGAGCTGACGAAAAAGAAAACCACTACCCTCTTTGTAGATGGCGATCGGGGCGGCAATTTGATTATCCGCGAGCTGTTAAGCGTCGCGGAAATCGACTTTGTCTGCCGGGCTCCGGATGGCAAGGAAGTGGAAGAAATTACCAAGAAAGAAATCCACAAAGCCTTGCGCAGCCGGGTAACCGCAGAGCAGGCGAAATTGGAGCTGGGTGTGGATGAAACCGGCGCCCTGAAAGAGCAGCCGGAGCGCTTGCGGCAAAGCTTGCGGGTTACGGCCCCGAGCCGTCCGCTGAACAGCCGCCCGCAACGCTATGCCCGGCCGCCTTTAGGGGGATCTCGTCCTCCGCTGAGCCGGCCGGACGGGTCTTCGCTGACGCCGGAAGAAAAGTCCGTTTTCAAAAGTGTCATGGATGATCTCTTTGGAACCCATGGAGCGTGCATCTTCGACCAGAACCTGAACATTCTGGGGAAAGTGCCGCTGAGCGAATTAAGTTCGACGGTCCAGAGCCTCAACGGCGGGGTCTATGCCATTGCTTTGGATGGAACGGTCGACCCGGACTTAGTGCACCTGGCAGAAAAAGTGGGTGTCACGCATGTGCTGGGCACGGGCTCAACGGTAAAAGAAATGAGCAAAGTACGGGTGCTGACGGACGAGAGTTTGTAGATGTGATGAAGGTATCGGGAGGACTTTTTTCCCGATACCTTTTTATGCCTTCTTTTCTTCTTTTCTTTCATGGTCTTCGAGGTGATTATCGGCAGGAGCAAGAAAGATCTTGAAAAGTACGGCAAAGAGGGCACGGTCTTTCTGGGCAAGCAGTACATCCAGATGGGGCAGGCTACTTCTTTGTCGAATCCGGTCTATCTTGATGTGGCCGGTTCGCATGTCGTTTTTGTCGTCGGCAAAAGGGGCAGCGGAAAAAGTTACTCACTCGGCGTCATTGCTGAAGGCTTAGCCGATCTTCCGTCAGAAATCAAGCAGAACCTTTCTATTCTCCTGCTCGACACCATGGGCATTTATTGGACGATGAAGTATCCTAATTTTCAGGATGCGGAGCTGCTGCGGCAGTGGGGCATGGAGCCCAAAGGGTTTGACGTAAAATTATTCACGCCATCCGGATTTTATGCCCGCTTCCGGGAACAAGGCCTGCCGGTAGATTTCCCTTTTGCCATACGGCCTTTGGATGTTACCGCCGAAGATTGGTGCACCACTTTTCGCTTTGATCCGGACTCGGCTGCGGGAGTGCTGCTGACCCGCCTCGTGCAGGACTTTGCGAAGCAAAGTGTCGGATATGAATTGGAAGATCTCATCGCAGCGGTGCGCAAGGATACTGAGAGCGACATCGTCACGCGGAACATTCTGGTTAATGAATTGCGGAAAGCGCAGGGCTGGGAGATTTTTGCCCAAGAAGGCACGCCGCTGAAGGATATCGTTTCTGCGGGGCAAGTGACAGTACTGGATCTCAGCCCCTATGCCACCATGGCTTCCGGCTGGCAGATCAAAGCGCTGGTCGTGGGGTTGATTAGTAGGGCCCTCTTTAATCAACGCCTGCTGGCGCGGAAGACGGAAGAATTCAAGACGGTGGACGCTGCGATGCATTATTTTCGCAAAGAGAAAGAAGTGAAGCTCGAAGAGCCGTTAGTGTGGATTGGTCTGGATGAAGCACATGAATTATTGCCGAGCGATGGGAAAACGGCAGCAACGGATGCTTTGATAACCCTCCTTCGGGAAGGCCGGCAGCCCGGCATTTCTTTAATTTTGGCTTCGCAGCAGCCCGGGAAAATTCATACGGACGTCATCACGCAGGCCGATGCCGTCATCGCCCATCGGCTGACGGCGAAAATAGACGTTGATGCTTTAGGGCAGTTATTGCAGAGCTACATGCGCCGGGGGTTGGAGGATGAGCTGAACACTTTGCCGCGGGTTACAGGTGCAGCGATTGTTTTCGACGATAGCAACGAACGGCTTTTTCCGGTGCAGATCCGGCCCCGAATAACCTGGCATGGGGGCAGTGCGCCGGTGGCGATGCCGGAGAAGAAGGAGTTCTTGAAAGATGCGCTGGAAAGGCTGAAGGAGATGTGAGAGTATCGGAGTTCTCTGAGCACTTTGCTGATATGACCTAATTGCTTGAGCAGGCAAGAATATTGGGTCGCCATTTTCGACCGGAAGGTTTAAATAAGCTATGCTTATAGTAAGAATGTAAGATAATCGGAGGATGTCACTATGAATGTCGAAACCGTTAGAATGTCATCCAAAGGGCAAATCGTAATTCCCCAAGATATACGCGCAGAGGTTCATGTAGACGAAGGAACAGTTTTTGCAGTAGTGGGGATCAAAGACACCATTATCTTAAAAATGATTACCACGCCTAGTAAAGAAGAGCTTATTAAAAATCTGGGGCTTTTTGCCAAAAAAGCAAAGATGCAACTTCAAAGTAGGGGGATTGCAGAGAAAGACTTACGGGCAAAGTAATAATGGCTATTACTTTTGATACAAATGTATTACTGTCTGCTACGCTATGGGATGGGAGCGTCGCACAGAAATTATTGTTTGAATTAATTAGACAAGAGGTTAAAATTTACTCTACCACTGAAATTCTTTCAGAATACCAAGAGATCTTAAAGAGAGATTTTGATTTCTCTGATAAAGAAGTATCGGAAATTATGGAGAAAGTTCTTACATTTGTAACTTTGGTAAGTCCTCAAACGAAAATAAAAGTAGTAAAAGATGATCCCGATGATGACCAAATTATTGAGTGTGCTCTTGAATCTAACTCAGAGTATCTCATTACTTATGATAAACATTTGTTGCATCTTAAAGAATATAGGGGAATACGAATAATCAGGCCAGAAGAGGCAAGAGGACTGCTTTGATTTTTTTCTTTTTCTTCCAGCGACCCCATTGTCTTTGACGATAGCAATGAGCGGCTCTTTCCGGTGCAAATTCGGCCCAGAATAACCTGGCATGGGGCAGTGCGCCGGTGGCGATGCCGGAGAAGAAGGAATTCTTGAAAGATGCGCTGGAAAGGCTGAAGGAGATGTAAGGGGACGGCTGTTTTTTTCAATAAGGGGACAAGCTAAAAGTGAGTAACATTTTCAATATTGAAGAATTAATAAAATCAGGCAGGGCTTTATTCCTTTGTTTCAAAGGCATACGGAATGTCAAAACTATAGGGGCATCTGACACCTTTTCCATCTCCAACTTTATCCACTTCTGGATGAGATGCTTTACATCTCTGTCCATGTCCGCCGGTGTTGTGTGGACACTCAACATTACTCGAGATCATATTGCTTTTTGGACTTTCATATATCTGGACTTTAACACTGACAGAATGATCTAAGACCTCATCTCCAACTTTGTTTCTCCCTTTGCATTCAACGGGGTAGGTTTGTGTGATGTATTCATCCAGTGTCATAGTTTTTGGTATTAGTATTCTCTTTTTAAATATTCCTCATCAAAAGTAGATACAACCGCAATTGTCCCTGTTCACCCATACCGCAGCAGCCCATACCGACACCGAAATCCCCCGTCCCGATA
>JAUYQE010000017.1 GCA_030695605.1 Nanobdellota archaeon | reverse complement strand
AAAAAGCAACAACCCATCAGTCAAACATGCGCACCTCCCAAACAGGAAGGCGTGTTAAAGAACCATTATCGCTGGGGCGAAACGTGCTTCGTTCTGGGAAAGTCTTTCAGTAGGTGATTTAGCGGTAAAAATATTTAAACTGCTCTTCCATTTCGTGTTTTTATGGCACCCACCCCCATCCCTTCGACCGAATCATTCCACTTCAAGCCCGCTTTTATCGAGCGCTATTCCCAACTCACAAATTGGGAAGAGTTTAGAACATATTCCCTCTCCTTTCTCCGCCGGAGCATTCGCGTTAATACTTTACTTGCCAGCGTCAGTGAAGTTAAAAAGAGCCTGGCCAAGAAAGGCTGGCAGCTGCAGCAGATCCCCTGGTGCAAGGAAGGCTTCTGGATAGAGAATCCGGAACGCCGGGATGTGGGCAATCTGCTGGAGTTCCATATCGGAAAGATCTATGTGCAGGAAGCGGCTTCGATGATCCCGCCACTCATCCTGAAGCCGAAGCCCGGCGAGTTGGTTTTAGATATGGCCGCTTCCCCGGGCAGCAAGACCACGCAGCTGGCTGCCTTGATGAAGAATGAAGGGCTGATTATTGCCAATGATTATACAGGAAAGCGGCTGCCGCCGTTAGGATTGAATCTGCAGCGGAGCGGGGTAACGAACACACTGATGACACTGATGCACGGGCAGCAGTTTCAAGGCTTTTCTTTTGACAAGATTCTGCTGGATGCGCCCTGCTCGGGTACGGGCACGATCCGCAAGAGCCTGAAGACGATACTGATGTGGAATCCGGCTATGATCACGAAGATAGCCCGCCAGCAGCAGCAGCTGATCGAAGCCGCGTTCAGCAACCTGAAGCCCGGCGGCCTTCTGGTGTATTCGACCTGCTCTCTGGAGCCGGAAGAGAATGAGGAGATTGTTGATTATCTGCTGAAGAATCATCCGGATGCAAAAGTGCTGCCTGCCCAGCTGCCGGGATTGAAAAGCTCGCCGCCGGTGCTGGAGTTTGGCGGCGTGCAGTATGCTGAGCAAGTTATCCATACGTTGCGCATCTGGCCGCAGGATAATGATACGGAAGGTTTCTTCGTTGCCAAAATTAAGAAAGTAAAATAAACTACATTCGGCGGAGAGTTAACTTATATTCTTAAGAACAATAATGCTTAATAGCAAATAGCTGATTTTACTATTCAATATGAATCAAAAAAATTTGAGAGAATTACAAACATACGTTAAAATTTTTGTTGACGAAAGAAATTGGCAAACTCCCGCATCAGATATCCTAATTCATATGGTGGAAGAATTGGGAGAAGTTGCAAGAAATGTCTTAAAAATGAAAAATTATGGTGGGCAACACACTTCAGACTCAGGTCATAATATGCCTGAAGAACTTGCTGATGTGTTTTATTTGTTGTTGAAATTGGCAAACGAATCTAATGTTGATTTAGTTGAAGCATTTAGTCAAAAAATGGAGAAAAATTCAAAGAGATTCCCCCCAGTAATTAAGTCAGATTAAGAGATGATATTTTTCTACTAATTCGTTCATTACTTCTAATAAAAATACAACGAAGAAACTCACGAACGGAGCGCTAGCGAAGTGACTTGAGGTTCTTTGTGGCGAAGATAAAGAAAAGCAAATGGTGACCACGAAACTCCCTCACTTTTGCTAAAAGCATATATAATAGCAAAGCCTCTTTCTCTGTATGCCCCCAAAAGAGGAAGTGAGCGTCTATCCCGGAAAAACCGAGATTGCCCAGCTGCAGCCCCGCAAGGAAGTGAGCTTCTGGCTGGATGGCTATGATGACATCTTCTCTGATTTTGATCCGAGGTCTTATCATGCGAAGGGCTTTTCCGTGGACTTTCTAGAAGAAGCAAAAAGGGCTTTTCGAGAAATGCCCGCCGAGCCTTTTGTCTTCCGCCTGCTCATCCCTTCCGATAAGCGCCGGCCGCTTGAGGAAGCCATTATCAAGAAGCGGCTGCGCGATCACGCCAAGAAACATTATGCTCTGCTCAAGAAAGAGCAGAAGAAGATCAAACAGAAAGGGATTGCTCTTTCTGCCGTAGGCATGGTTCTGATCGGGCTGGCTACTTTTGTAGCGTACCACAGTGATGGCGGCGCAAACCTCTTGTTCTCGGTGTTACAAGTGCTTTTCGAGCCGGCGGGCTGGTTCAGCGTCTGGTTCGGGTTAGAAATTATCTTTCGCGAGCGGCATGAGAAGAAGCCCGATTATGATTTCTATCACACGCTGACGAAAGCCGATTTGAAGTTTGAGGCGTATTGAGAAAGAAAGGGACGTAACTCAATATCTTGGTGTTGCTGAAGAGCGTAGAGATTTTTTTTTACTTTTTCAGCTTCAGCCCCGGAATCTTCTTGCCTTCGATAAGCGTCAGGTAGAGCAGCGTGTAGTAAATCTGGTTTATTAACGTGCTGAAGATGTGCAGGGTGATGGCTAAGAGGACGAACAAGATAATGCCCACGAAAAGCCCAAAAGCCAAGCCAAAGAGGACAGAAATGCCCAGGCTGAGGAAAGAGATCAAGGAAGTAAGCGGGCGAATGCCGACTTCAAAAGTGGCAATTTCCGGGATCCTTTTGATGGCTTCCTGCAGCTGCTTCACGGACTGCGTAAAATTTCTTTCTGTGATAATCATGGCCGGAAGCACGAGTTTGCCGGCGATGCCCGTTACCGTTTCTATCAGCCAGGCTAAGCCGCTGGCCGCATAGCCCAGGCCTGCACCCATTTCTCTCCGTTTTCCGCGAAGCATGGCTACCAGCAGGCTGATGAGCAGCATGACAAAAGCAAAGAGCAGGATATCCCCTATGTTCTGTAAGGCCCGCTTCAGGCCTGAGAGGAGGGTTGCATCCTTTCCTTGCGCAACTTCATGCACCATCCAGGCTTGCGCAGCGCCCAGAAAGGTCGTCCAGATATGCATGAAAAAGAGAAAAATGATGATATTGGCATAGAACGCCAGTGCTACGGTGGGATCGCCGATGGACAGGACAAAGAAAAAAAGAAGGCAAAAAAGGATGGACGTAAAAACCAGCAGTATGGGCACGGCCAGCAGCGATTTATCTCTGCGGATAAATGATAAGCTGGTCTTGAAAATCTCCCAGGCATTGCCGAGCTTGTGGACGAATTCGGTCATGGGGGAAGAAAAATAGTCTTTCTTTTTAAATGTTTTTTCTCCAAAAAAAGAAATGAAAAATAAAAAAAAGAAAATAATCGCAGAAAAACTACGAGCAAATCAGCTCGAAAGCGACTCCATGAATGCCGCCAGCATATTCTTCGCGGACGACGTCCCTATAGATTATCTTTGTGCCATCACGAAGAACTTTTGCTTCACCCGGGTCAAGGGTAAAAACTTCCTGCTGGGAAACCGGTGATAATCTCGTATTTACCGAGACGACGCTAAACATACCTTCCCTCCCCGTCGCACTTGGAATCTCCGTTGTGAAAGCATAATCGCTGGAACAAGCTCCGGTAAGGTCCCAATCAACGGTATTGACACCTCCAGCATAGTCTTGTCGAACAGCAGAATCAAGCCCAACCGTAGCTCCGTTAGACATACGGCGGATGCTACTCACATTTGGCAGTACTGTTAAAGTGAAGACATCCGTACTACTCTTATCATGAAATAAAAAGTCTGCTGTATTTTCTCGCCCTTGCACTACTCCAACACGAATCTCATAGTCTTTTAACGTTGGCGGACACGACTTTAGAGAAGAAATTTGCTTTGCTTGCCGAATAGCCTCTCCCGCCACCGCTTCTTCCGACGATGGCCGAACATTCAGAACTAATACCACCACAGCCACAACGGCAACCAATACTACGATTGCCAAATAGGGCATATGACTTTTTTCTGCCATGATTTAACACCTCTTTTCTCTGTTTTTAGGAAATGATGAATCAAATGACTTTCATTTCCCTAGAAAGAGCATTTCTTTCTCCTTAATAAATATTTTGGTCACATCAAGGTCTCATTTCGTTAAATATATTCTGGTCTGATAGTGGTCTTATGGCCAATATTTATCTCATTACTTTTGTCAAAAGAGGCAAGAACCGGCATACTATATTGCAGCTTCTTTCCCACAAAGAGAAAACGCAAGCGCAATTGCATCACGAAAGTGGCATGTACCGGACTCATGTACGAAGGACTCTTCTCGAATTGCAGCAAAGGAAACTGGTAACATGCCGGAACCCTAAAGACAGAATTTACAAGTTGTATCGGATTACCCTCTTGGGAAAAGAAGTTTTATCTCGGCTTGAATAGCAGAACAGATGTACCTTATGGAATAGTTTCATTGCAAAGAGAATGAAAATATCGATTGTTATGTGACCCCCGCTTTAGCAAGCGAGGGTTGAATTTTGTTATCAATTAATGAGCGAGCGGAATGGGGGTAAGCACCGCAGTGCGCAGAGTTTTTTGGCATCGACTCAGCAGACAAGAATTGCGGGGATTTTTGGAGTAATCTTTTTAAGGCATAGGTGTTCCTTGTAGTAAAAATAAGGGGTATAACATGCTTTTAGCCAAAAATAAAGAGTATCTTCAACTGCTGCACGAGATTAAAGTTAGAGTTCGGTCTGCTCAGATAAAAGCAGCGATTTCTGTCAATAAAGAGCTGATGGGCTTGTATTGGGATGTTGGTAAAATGATTGCTGAAAGGCAAGCCAAAGGGAGATGGGGAGATTCCGTTGTCGATATGCTTGCCAGTGATTTGAGGCGAGAATTTCCGGATATGAAAGGGTTCTCCAGAGCCAATATTTTCAATATTCGCCAATGGCATCCCTACTATTCGGCTATGGATGAAAAAGTCCAACAACTTGTTAGACAATTGCCATGGGGTCATAATATGACCATTGTTAACAAAATAAAAGACCCCTTAGAAGCCGTTTTTTACCTTGCTGAAGCGATTCGAAATAACTGGTCGAGGAATGTCTTAATTCACCAAATCGAAAGTGGATTATATCAAAGAAAAGGTAAAGTTTTGCATAATTTTGAGGCAACTTTGCCAGCTCCTCAATCGGATTTAGCACGGCAGACGCTTAAAGACCCCTACATTTTTGATTTTCTTTCTCTAGGAGAAGAAGCACAAGAAAGGGAAATTGAGAAAGAGTTAACGAAACACATCACAAAATTTTTATTGGAATTAGGCGCTGGTTTTTCATTTGTTGGAAGCCAATATCCTCTCGAAATATCGGGTAAGGATTATTACATTGATTTGCTCTTTTATCATCTCAAATTACGATGTTTTGTGGTTATTGAACTGAAAGCAGGCGAATTCAAACCAGAATATGCAGGGAAATTGAATTTTTATCTGTCTGCTGTGGATAAGACATTAAAACAGGAGGAGGATAAACCCTCCATGGGGATTATTTTATGTAAAAGTAAGGATAAAGTGATAGCTGAGTATGCTCTCAAAGATATGAGCAAGCCTATGGGCGTTTCTGAGTATAAAATCGTTCGTGCAATTCCAGAAAAATTGAAGACAAGCTTGCCGACGATTGCTGAATTGGAGAAAGAATTGTCGGGAACTGAAGAAAAAGGAGTAAAGAGAAAAAGTGGAAGTAGAAAAAAATGAAAAAGTACATTTTCAGAAAATACACTCCAAAATACTTGAAATTCTTCTCTTCGGAAAAAAAGAGAATAGTAAAAGCTCTTGGTTCTACTGTAAAAATTGAGCATGTTGGTTCAACGGCCATCGCTAGTCTTGGTGGAAAAGGTATTGTGGATATTGTTGTTGGTGTTTCAAAGGCGAAGCTGCAAGAAGCAAAAAAGAAGTTAGAGAAGGCAGGTTACGAATTTCGGGAGAAAGCAAGTTATCCAGAAAGATTATTTTTTAGGAGAGATTACCCCTATAAAAATAGAAAAAGAAGAATACATATCCACCTAGTTAAATTTGGAGGTACAGATTGGAAAGAAATGATTGGCTTTCGCAATTATTTACTGAAACATCCAGAAGTTGTAGAACAGTATGTTAAGATTAAGAAGGAAGCAGTCAAAAAAGCTGATGGACGGGGTGGGGTCTACAGAAAACACAAAGAAAATTTCATAAAAAGTATAACAAAGAAAGCACTAAGAGGATCGCCAAGATGAAGGTATCTAAACAAAATAAAAGTAAGTTTCAAAAGATGGCTGAAGAAGCTACAGTAGACTGTTATAATGAATATGAACAAAGTAGTGGCTGGGCTTGTACACTGGCAGATGAGCTGCCGCTCCCTTTGAAGTGCTTGATTTTTGGTGAAGAGGCTACGTTAGTTGATGTAGATACTGATGAAAATGGAATATCAGTTCTGGGAGTCATAACCAAGAATAAGAAAAAGATAAGAATTCCCATACAGGATGTCGAAGTAGTAGACAAAAAATGTAAAGGCTTAGATTGGCTTGGAGCCTACCGCTACTGGATTAAGAACGGTTGAAAATGAT
>JAUYQE010000013.1 GCA_030695605.1 Nanobdellota archaeon | reverse complement strand
TTCCAAAGCATACATCAGAAGCCAAGAAGAGCACCATAACATCAAAGTGGTTGACGACCGCCAGCAAAGGCTGGCGGGGTTCACCGCTTCGTGAGATACGGCAATGTCCGAAGGACTTGACGAGGAACGAAGCGGAAGGGGTTCATAAGGGGTCGCAACCCCTTATTTCATCTCGTTTCACAAAGCATCACTCCGGAATACTCAACAAGACTTATATATTAAAACAGTAATACTAGAATAGTATTAATGTAGTTTAGTAACAAAAAAGAAAAAAAAAGAGGTGAGTGCACGCCTACCACTTCCGTGCGCTTCTCTTCTCTTGAGAGGCAGAGAAATATGCGTTGGATGATCCTTGTCAGTGCTCTCATTTTTGTTCTTCTGGTAGTTATTTCCATCAGCGTTTATCTGCGGTCTGAGGCAGCAACTGGTGCGGCAACTACTGAAACGCCAACTTCAAACGGAGCTTCTCAGGATTCGTCAGATAGCTGCGTGAAAGAATGTATTAATTCTTGCACTGAAAATAATGCCTGCCTTGAAGAGTGCCTGTATCGTGAATGCGGCGTGGAAGGTCCAGCTTCTGTTTCTATTCGCATCGTGTGATACGCATTTTTGTAGTTTTTTCTCCTCTCTCGGTATTTTACTGTTGTTTTTGCTATCTTCCGATGAAAGCAAACATTTAAATGTATGATAGTATTCTTTAGTTCACATAATGATTATGGGATAACTTTTAATACTAATTTATTCCATTACTATAACGCAAATAAAGGTGATGTGATGAAGAAAAGAGGGGTAAGAGGGGAAGACTGGTCTTCGACGGCAATTCTCCTTCTTGTGGTGTTACTTCTTATTCCCATTCTCGTCTTAGGGGTTTCTTACGCGACGAATCCCCTTACGGGGCAAGTCACTTCCCGGCAGGCTAACCTTTCTATTCGGATTAATGCGCCTCCGGTTATTTTCTTTGTTTCCAACGTTACCCCACAAAGCATCACTGAAGCCAGCACGACTTTAGTCAACTTCTCTTTTACGGCTTCTGACGCTGATGGTGCGGCGGACATCAACAATAATTCTGCCCAACTACGCATTATGAGAACGGGTGAGACGGATAGGGTAAATTTGAGCTGCCATCCTTTAGCGCTGATCAGCGCGACGGCGATTAATTATAGCTGCTCGGTCTATGTGTGGTATTTTGACGGAGCAGGCCCCTGGACCGTCAATGCTTCTCTGAATGATACGGCCGGTCAGCGTGCCGAAAATGCCAGCAGGACTTTTGAGCTTCAGGAAACGGCTGCCATGGCCCTCTCGCCAACCGCTTTAACGTGGGCCACACTGCCTGCTGGCTTCACGAATCAGACATCAAACAATGATCCTATTACCGTCAACAATACCGGGAATAAAAATATTGCTGCCGCTGGCTTTTTAACAACGGGCTATAATCTCCAAGGCCTTTCTACGCTTACCGATTTCATTAACGCTCAGAACTTTAGCGTTTCACCCGTGAATGGAACGCCATCCTGCACGGGAGTAGCTTGTCTGGAGTGCAATGGAACGCTCATGTCCAATAATACTGCGCAGTCCATAAGTAGTGCCAATCTCACCCGGGGGAATAATACCATAAATCAGCATAATCAAACTAGCGGGCAGGAAGATATTTTCTTCTGCTTGCGAACGGTACCGACGGAAATAGCGCGGCAGGTCTATGATACAACCGGCAGTGCCACTTCCGCCTGGGTAGTGGAGATTAGCTAACAGTAGAAAACAGAATATGACAGAAAACAAAAATAGAAACAAAAAAAGGACCGGGGCTATAAAGAAGTTCTTCTTCCTGTGTGTAGTATTTACTTTCTTTGCTCTTCCTTTTGTAAGCGCTTTTGGGGTAACCACGCCGTATTGGGACACTAAGCCGTTAGTGCTGGCTCCGGGCGGAACGTCTGATTTGGTCTTAGAATTGCAGAATATGGTGGGCGGGGAAGATATTCTTCTTCGGGCCAGTGTGGTTGAGGGAGCAGAGTTTGTCACCTTGCTGGATACTACTCTCGATTATCTTGTCCCTTTTGGCACTAAAGACGTGAAAGTTCCGCTCCGCATCTCTCTCCCGGAATCATTCTCTGAAGGGGCTCACCGGGTGAGTATTGCTTTCCGCGAGATTCCTCCTGAAGAAGGCAAAATGGTGCAGATGAGCGGTGGCGTGCGGGCTATTATTCCCCTGCTCGTTCAGAAGCCCGTCATGGAAGCGGGGTCCGAAGCCGTTTCTCCCCGAGAAGCGAAGCCTTTCCCGACTCCTGTTATCATGGCGCTCCTGGCCGTGACGCTGCTGCTCGCGCTGGCTCTCGCTTTTGTGATTGGGTATCGCTTTGCTTTGCAGAGAAGATAGTGAGATTCACATCAAATTTTTTCTAAAGATGCGGCTCTGTAGAAAAACTCCCCTCGGTCAGGGAGCATCTCTTCCATTCACAAGATTTATATATCACATGATATTTTAATCATGCAATGAAGCATGCTAACGAAACCTATAAGCTGTTCTTCGGCTCTCTGGCGAACCCCAACCGGCTGCACATCATTAATATGCTGCGGCATGGCCAGAAGAATGTGACGGAAATCTGCATGTCTACGGGCTTTGAGCAGACTATGGTGTCGCACAACCTCAAGCGTTTAGAGCGCTGCGGCATGGTCTTTGCCGAGCAGCGGGGGAAGCATCGTTATTATCGGGTCAATCAGGAGTCCATCACGACGATTATGGCTTTGATTGACAAGCATATGGAGCAGTATTGTGTGCATGTCCTGCACGGAGAGCGCTGATGGTCGAGAAAATGGCTAAGAAAGGAAATTCTGAAAATAATTTGCGAGAGAACGAAACCTTCTTTGACCGCTGGGCAAAATCGTACGACCGGCCGCTCTTCCAATTCTGGATGCGGGGATTCTACCAGCCGGCACTCCAGCAGATAACGAAATCAGGGAAGGTTCTGGACGTGAGCTGTGGAACAGGAGGGTTCCTGCGGGAATTGCAGGAAAGAGTATCGGACGAAAAGAAAGGATCTACCCTCTATGGAGCTGATATTTCCTCTCAGATGCTCGCTGCCGCTTCGCGGAAGCTGGGGAAGATTGTGCATCTGCAAAAAGCGGATGTTCACCGGCTGCCTTTTAAGGACAATCATTTTGATTATGTGGTCTCAACGGAAGCTTTCCATCATTATGCCAACCAAAGAAAAGCCTTAGCGGAGATGAAACGGGTCGCCAAAAAACAGGGAAAAGTTCTTATTGTCGATATTAACTTCTTTCTGCGGCCTCTTCACTGGCTTTTTCAGAAGCTGGAGCCGGGCTGCGTCAAGATAAATAGCCGGAAAGAGATGCGGACACTTTTCCAAGAAGCCGGATTGCAGCACATTATGCAGCAGCGGAGCTTTCTGTTTGCAGTGCTGACGCAGGGAGTGAAAATGGGGGGGTAAAGTCAACATGGCAACCAAAAAAGTTGAGAGAACCACACTGAAAATTTCTGGCATGCATTGTGCCAGTTGTAGTACGATATTGACCAAAGCCTTGCAGAAAGTTCCGGGCGTCACGTCTGCGGTGGTGAATTATTCGACGGAAAAAGGAACCGTTACTTTTGATCCCGCTCACGTCCAGGAAGCGATGCTTGTTGAGGCCGTGAAAAAGAAAGGCTATGGTGCAGAGATCCTCAAAGAAGAGAGCTATGCCCGCGAGGAAAAATTGCGGCAGCAGGAAATCCAGGCATTAAAGAGGAAAGTTCTCATCAGTTCCGTTCTTTCTTTCCCGGCCCTTCTCATTAGCATGTTTTTTACGTTCCTGCCATATCGGGAATATATTCTCTGGATTCTGGCGACTCCCGTCCAATTCTACATCGGCTGGCCCTTCTATCGAGGAACGTGGGCGGCGCTGAAAAATAAATCCGCCAATATGGATTCCTTGATTGCGATTGGCACCAGTGCCGCCTATTTTTACTCGGTGTATGCCCTGCTCTTTAGCGCGGAAGCGCACCAGTATTTTGAGATCTCCGCCATTCTCATCACCTTAGTCTTGCTGGGGAAATACCTGGAAGCCGTGGCGAAAGGCAAGACCAGCCAGGCCATCGCGAAACTGGTGAAGCTGGGCGCCAAGACGGCTACGGTCATCCGCCAGGGCAAAGAGCTGCAGATCCCCATTGAACAGGTGATCGTTAGTGATATTGTTATCGTGAAACCCGGCGAAAAAATTCCCGTCGACGGGATTCTCGTCGAAGGCCATTCCGCCGTCGATGAGAGTTTAGTCACGGGAGAAAGCATGCCCGTGGAAAAGAAAAAAGGCGATGCGGTTATCGGCTCGACGATAAACAAGCAGGGTGCTTTCCGTTTTAAAGCCACTAAAGTTGGCACAGAAACCACGCTGGCAAGAATCGTCCGGCTGATTGAAGATGCGCAATCGCGGAAAGCGCCCATCCAGCGCTTTGCGGACAATGTTTCAGCATATTTCGTGCCCATCGTTATCGGCCTGGCTCTTGTTACTTTTTTCATCTGGTACTTTGTGATGCAGGAGGAACTGGAATTCGCGTTGATTGCCGCCGTTGCCGTCCTGGTCATCGCCTGCCCCTGTGCTTTGGGGTTAGCCACACCGACATCGATCATGGTCGGCACCGGTAAGGGAGCGCTGCATGGCATTCTCATCAAAGGGGGCGATATTCTGGAAGCGGCGCATAAGTTGCGCTTTATCGTCTTTGATAAGACGGGAACGATCACCAAAGGCCAGCCGGAAGTGACGGACATCGTTCCGGTAAAAGGAGTAACGGAAAAAGACGTGCTGATGCTGGCGGGCAGCCTGGAGAAAAATTCTGAGCATCCTCTTGCGGAAGCCATCGTGCAGAAAGCCAAGGGCCATCCCCTGAAGAAAGTATCCGGCTTCCAAGCTTTAGTGGGCCGGGGGGTAAAAGGAAAGATTGGAGCTTCAGAATACTATCTCGGCAACTTGAAGCTGATGAAAGAGCGGAAAATTTCTATGGCGGCTCTGCTGCCAAAACTGGAATCCCTTGAAGAAGAGGGGAAGACGGTCATGACGCTGGCTTCAGGGAAAAAAGTGCTGGGGCTCATTGCCGTCGCTGACGAAATCAAAGAGGACTCGCCGGCGGCAGTTTCCATCTTGAAAGAGATGGGCATCACGACCTACATGATCACCGGCGACAACAAGCGGACGGCGCAGGCTATTGCCAAGAAAGTAGGCATTGAAAAATTCTTTGCTGAAGTATTGCCGGAAGAAAAAGTATCGTACGTGAAAGAATTACAGCGGAAAGGGAAAGTGGCGATGGTCGGCGATGGCATTAATGATGCACCGGCGATAGCGCAAGCAGATATCGGCATTGCCATGGGCTCCGGGACGGATGTCGCGATGGAAACGGGCAATATTGTGCTGATGAAGAATAGTTTGCTGGATGTTCCGCGGGCCATCAAGTTAAGCCGGTTGACCATGAGCAAGGTGAAGCAGAACATGTTCTGGGCACTGATCTATAACGTGCTGGGGATCCCCATCGCTGCCGGCGTGCTGTATCCGTTCACCGGCTGGCTGTTGAGCCCAATGCTGGCCGGAGCAGCCATGGCGCTCAGTTCCGTCAGTGTCGTAACGAATGCTTTGCTCTTGCGCCGGAAATCCTTGCAGCTGAAGAAAGCGAAGAGGTTTAACCATGAGCAGCCCTAACCATAAAAGCATCGGCTCGCTGCTGATTGCTTTTGCAATTATCCTTCTGTTCGTTTTAATCGTCGTGAAAATCAATACGGACAAAGAAGAAGCGTTTTTATGTAGCGTTGTCGAGGCATCGCCGACGCTGGACATGGAAGAATGCCCGGCTCATGACAGCTATACGTCATGGTTTATGCTGGCAGCCTTTGTGCTCTCGTTCTTAGTGTTGGGGGTGGGGATGTACCTACTGCTGCTTCCTATCAAGAAAGAGTTGCAAGAACAGAAAGAGGCTGCTGCACGGCCGGCAGACCTGAACAAGCTGGGTGAAGAGGAACTCAACCTCTACAACAAAATAAAACTCAATCAAGGTTCCCTGTACCAGAGCGATCTCATCAAGGAAACGGGATGGAGCAAAGTGAAAATCAGCCGGATTCTCGACAAGATGGAAGGGAAAGGCGTATTGGAGCGGAAACGGCGGGGGATGACGAATATCGTGGTGCTGAAATAAGCAATGATAAGAAAAAAAAGAGGTGAGAAGAAAATGAAAGCAAACCTGGGAAAAGTTGACCGCATCCTGCGGTTTTTGCTGGCCTTTTGGTGGATCGGCCCTTTGGCGCCCACGTATCCGTACGTGTGGCTGAACTGGGCCTTATTTGCCCTCGGCTGGCTGGCGTTAGTGGAAAGCTTGCTGGGATTCTGCTGGCTGCAGTATATGCTGGGAATAAAGACGTGTGAGTGAGTTTAAGAGTTTGGGGATTTGCTTTCATCTCCCCTAAAATATAAAATGGCGAGGTGACATTTATGGACAAACAAGTGCTCGGATGGATTCAGATTGTGGGCGGCGTTCTGGTGCTCCTCTACCCCGGCGGTGGGCTGGGCTTCGGCGGCATGATGGGAATGATGGGTTTCAGTGGCGTGAGCATGATGGGCGGCTGGGCGGTAACGCTCTTGGCTTTGCTGTTCATCATTACGGGAATTCATTTCGTGACGGAAAAGAAAAAGTAAGAGCCCCAGAAGAAAGAGGGTGCTTTTCTTTCTACGCTCCCTCTTTCCTTCGAAAAAGGGAAAAAACTCTTTGCGCAACTAGTTTCGAGTAAGATTAATAAAGCGTTTCTTTTTTTAAGATAGCTGATGAAACAAATAACTCTCGCCGTCAAAGGCATGACCTGCAGCAGCTGTGAAGTGCTTATCGAGCGCAAGCTGTGCAAAGTTGCAGGAGTAGAGCAAGTACACGTCAATCGGGCCAAAGAAGAAGTGAGAATAAAGAGTGCAATGGACATCCCTTTGGGAAAACTTCAGGAGGCGTTACAGGGAACGGACTATACGATAGCATATCTCCCGGCAACCAATAGTAACGAGATGAGTTTATCCAGCCCATCGTCTTCCACCTTCGCCGTGAAACGCCGCCATATCGAGATTGGTGCCGCTTTTCTTATCATTGTTGGGGCATATCTCCTGCTGCGCCAGTTTGACATCCTGCCGAAAAGCCTGGGCGTGAGCGACGAGATGAGCTATGGGTTTATTTTTGTCATAGGTTTAGTTGCTGCCACTTCTACTTGTCTTGCTGTTGCCGGTGGCTTGCTCCTGGCAGTTGCAGCGAAGCATAATGAAAAATATCCGCATTTGAGGGGCTGGCAGAAATTTAAGCCGCATCTCTTCTTTAACGGGGGAAGAATTGCCTCGTACACCCTGCTGGGCGGAGCTATTGGGCTGCTCGGCTCGGCCGTTAGCCTTCCGCCGAAAATTGCCGGGTTGCTCACGATTAGTGCAAGCGTTCTTATGGTCGTCATCGGGATTCAGCTCTTAGGCATCTTTCCCTGGCTGAACAAATTCCAGCTGAAAATGCCCAAGTTCTTTGCCCATAAGCTGTATGATGCCAGCGCTCAGCAACAGTATGCAGCAAGTTCCAAAGTTTCTTTCCTCTTTGGTGCTTCCACTTTCTTCCTTCCCTGCGGCTTCACTCAAGCGCTGCAGCTGTATGTCCTGGGGAAAGGCAGTTTTTTTGTCGGAGCATTAACGATGCTGGCTTTTTCCCTGGGAACGTTGCCGTCGTTAGCGGGCATCGGCGCTTTTTCCAGCTTTGCCAAGAAGAACATCCAACGGCACTTTATGACTTTTTCCGCAGTGCTGGTCATCATTCTCGGTATTTCTAATATTGTTCCCGGCCTGAATATTATGGGAGCGAGCGTGGGCTTGCCGAGCACCACCGATCTTTCCACTCTTGGCAGCAACACTCTTCTCGATGACCAGCAGGTTATTCATATGGAAGTCCGCGGCCTGGACTATTTTCCGGCAGCTTTTCAGCTGAAAAAGGGAATTCCTGTCGAATGGAACATTGATGGGCGAGGAGCGCAGGGCTGTGCGCAAATCATCAGCGTTCCACGCCTGAAGATTACGCAGCAATTATCGCGCAGTCAGATTACTACGATCAGCTTTACGCCGCAGGAAGAAGGCAGAATAACGTTCAGCTGCGGCATGGGCATGGCCGGGCCGGGCGTGTTCGACGTGCAGGCTTGAAATCGGAAAGGAAAAATGGAGAGAGAAAGGGGGCAAGAAAATGAAGACCACACTAACCGTAAAAGGCATGCACTGCCCGTCGTGTAAAATGCTCATTGAAGATGTTTGTTCGGAAGTGGCAGGAGTACAATCTTGTACGCTTGAGATGAAAAGTGGGAAACTTGTTATTGAGCATGAGGCGGGTTTCGATGTAAAAAAAGTGAAGCGGGAGATAGAGAAAGCAGGGGATTATACCGTGATAGTGTAGCTCCTGATCCGACGCATTTTCATTATCTTTCAGTCCACAAACATTTAAATATTGTCTCATTTCCCCAAACTGATTATAATAATAGGAAAAATACTGAAGTGAGGTGGTTACTATCGAAAACGAACATACCCTAGGAGAGCACCATCAGCGAACGATGGAGCACCATGCGCCAACGCGAGCGAAACCGGAAGAAACCGTGACTATTAGTAAAACGACGGTGTGGAAAGCCTTTTCCGGCGTTTTAGCCATTTTGTTAGCGGTATCAGTTTTTACCGGTGGCTTCGGCTACGGGGAAGATGGTTCTGGAGGAGCCGTGCCATCCGCAGCAGCGCCTTCCGGCGGTTCTGGCCCTTCAGGAGCAGCGGTCGTGGACATGAAATCTTTGGCAGATGATGATCCGGTCCTGGGCAAAGACAATGCGCCCGTAACGATTATTGAGTTCAGTGACTATCAATGCCCGTTCTGCCGGCGGTTTTATACGGATACTTTACCCCAGCTGAAAAAAGAGTATATTGATACCGGCAAAGCGAAGCTGATCTTTCGGGACTTCCCGCTGAGCTTCCATCCAGGAGCCCAGCCGGCTGCTGAGGCTACCGAATGTGCAGACGACCAGGAGAAATACTGGGAGATGCATGACAAGATCTTTGAAGAGCAGAGCAAGCAAGGGCAAGGCACCGTGCAGTTTACTGCCGATGATCTGAAGACCTGGGCAAAGAGTGTCGCGGGATTAGACTACCAGAGATGGGAAAGCTGCTTTGCGGCAGGAACGCATCGCGCCGAGATCCGGAAGGATACTGCGGACGGGACGCAGGCAGGCGTGTCTGGAACTCCGGCGTTCTTTGTGAACGGCCAGCTGGTGAGCGGGGCACAGCCTTTTGCGGTGTTCCAGCAGATTATTGAAGCGGGGCTGCAGTAAGCCGCTCAGCATAAGAAGAAGAGCTCCGCAAGGAGCTTTTTTTTATTTCTTTTTTTATTGGAGATTATTCTTGCTTATTTCATTCTTTTAAAAGATTCATTTTGTTCAATTTCTTTTTTAACGGCGTTCAAGAATGGTTCAAAACATGCTTTTGCTAAAGAGATGGCATCATCTGCTTCTTCTTTTTTAGGGGTATATCCATAATAATTTATGTTGTGCCTCATTCTACGTAGATGATCAATGAGAGTTATAGATCTTGGAGTTTCAACTCTTATTTTCAGGAGTTCGTGAATTGGTGCTAGGTGATCTTCCGATTCAATACCTTGGGTGATCAATAGCGCATCCCCCAGCATTCTAAAACATTCATAGATATTTCTGATTATATTAAAAGCGGAATTATCATTTGATTCTAGAGTTAAAGTATACTTCATTTGCTTCGAAGAAGCACCTACAATACTTGCGGCATTTTTTATATCGGGATGTTTTTGTCTTTGAATCATGGGTGCACCTCCAAAAGCCCATCAAGTAAAATTCCATTGGCAATATTGGTAAATAGATTAAGGTCGACTCGGTTTCTTGAAAAGATATGGAGGTTAACAGCTACATTTGTTCGAAAGCCAAATCGTTCAATAATCCCTAGATTTTCTATTCTCATATTCCGGTTGTCTAGAACCTCGACTGCTATATCAATGTCGCTCTTTTCATTATCCGTACCCCAACGATAGCTTCCAAAGAGGATTATTGCTCTGGCACTAGGAATTTTATTATAAATTGTGCTGAGAAGGCTAGATTCATAGATTACCTGTAAATTATACGGTATCTTTCTCGTTATGGTGAAAGGATTTTTTGGCTTAGCCGACAATCTCCAGGCATTCCCTACTTCCTCTTTGTTTAGAAAACCTTCCTGTATTAAGTGGGTAACTGCCGCTCTGGTTGATGTTTTGGAAGCACCAATTTGCTCCGATAAGTCATTGAGTCCTATGGTTTGTTCTGGAAAAGAGAAAAAAGAGTATAAAACTCGCCGATATGTCTCCGATAATTCCAAGAGGTTCACATTTTTGATTTTCTGTACCATATAGTTCTTGGTAATAATGCATTATTTAAGCTTTTTGGTTACCAATTGGTATTTAAAAAGTGCGATTGAGCTTTTTTAGAACCGAGCTCTTCTCGCATTTCTCCTACAAATCACTTTTACACCAGTAGGAGAAAAAAAAAAAATTTTCGCCTCGCTTTTGAACGCTAATCTCAGTAAGAACTTCCTGATCGAGCATCTATGAGCATGCACATTTTTATCGGGTGATACCAGTAAGAAAAAAAAAGTAATTCATCCTTTCATCAACTCATACCCTTCTTTGGTATCCCCCACAATATAGCCGAGCTTCCGTATCTCCTCCCGCAGCTGATCCGCTTTTTTCCAGTCCTGGCGCTTTCGTGCCTCAAGACGCTCTTTTGCCAACTGCATCACGGCTGCAGGAATCTTCTCCACCTGCGGCTTTTCTTCTTTGAGGTGCAGCCCCAGCACGGCATCAAATCGTAAGAGTAAAGAATATTTTTCGTACTCTTTTACGTCGTCATCATGGAGCATATCCCACATCGTGGCTAAAGCTTTCGGCGTATTCAGATCATCATTCACATCTGCGATAAATCTTTCCCAATATTCCAACCGCACTTTCTTGTGCCCTTTCGTCGATTTTTTGAGCTGCAAATATCGCTCAACTAGGCGTCTGCGCGCTTGCCGAGCCCCTTCCAGCGCTTCATAGCTGAACATGAGCGGCTTGCGGTAGTGGGTTCCCAGGCAGAGATAGCGGAAATCGAGTGGATGAAAGCCTTTTTCTTCAAGAGTACTGAGCGTAATGAAATTCTCTCCGGACTTGGCCATTTTTTCCCCGCCGAGCTCCAGCCATTCGTGATGCAGCCAGTACTTCACCCAGGGCTTCTTGCCCCAGGCAGCTTCGGACTGGGCAATTTCGTTGGTGTGATGCACCGGAATATGCTCCTTGCCACCGCAATGGATGTCAAATTGCTTTCCCAAATACTTTGAAGCCATGACGGAACATTCGATGTGCCAGCCTGGGAAGCCTCTGCCCCAAGGCGCATCCCAGCCAAGATCTTTGTTGAACTTCCATAGTGCAAAGTCCCGAGGATGCTTCTTTTCTCCTTTCTTGATGCGGGCATGCTCTTCGGCTTCCTGATACGTCGGAGCCAGCTTCCCATAATCTTTCACTTTACTGGTATCGAAGTATACACCATCAGACGTGCGATAGGTAAAGCCTTTCTTTTCTAGATCGCTAATAAATTTGAGATTCTCTGCGACATGCTCACTGGCTTTGGGCTGCAGCGTCGGGGGAATGATGTTCAGCTTCTTCAAGTCTGCATTGAACGCATTCGTGTATTTTTCTGCGAGTATCTTCATCCCTTCCAAGGTCAACGGCAGCTTTTCCCGCCGCAAGCCTTTCGTCATCTTGTCTTCCCCTTCATCAGCATCAGAAGTGAGATGCCCCACATCGGTGATGTTCATGATGTGCTTTACCGCATAGCCATTAAGTAGCAGCACGCGTTTGAGAAGGTCTTCAAAGACATACGCCCGTAAATTGCCAATATGCGCATAGTTGTAGACCGTGGGGCCGCAGGTATAGAGCGTTACTTCGTCGGGCTGGCGGGGGATGAAAAGCTCTCTCTTCTTCGTCAGCGTATTATAGACGGTAAAAGCCATGAGCAGCCCTAAGAAAAACGATTTTAATAAAGGTATCGACCGAAAATTCCCAAAAATAAGCATTTATCTTTAGAACGCTTCTCTCAATTTTTCACTGAGAAAAAAATCATTGAGAAAAAATAAAAAAGAAAGAGAATTTATCTCTTCCTTTTCTTAGCAGCTCGCTTCGGCGCTGCTTTCTTCTTCTTTGCCATGAATCAGTCACCTCTTT
>JAUYQE010000007.1 GCA_030695605.1 Nanobdellota archaeon | reverse complement strand
ATGCACAAGACCGTGTATCATTTCCTCGAGAAGAAGCGGAAAGAGATAGCGTTTGGGTAGGACCCCGATCAGGAGGTAGAGCGCATGATAAAAGCGGTTATTTTCGACGTAAATGGGGTGTTTCTGGAAAGCGGCTTCTTGAGCAACCGCTTGGCGAAAGATTTCAGCGTTCCCGCTCTCGAAGTCGTCGCCGCTTTGAAAGCAATTATGCCTCTGGTTCGGAGACCGGAAGCGCCTTCTTGCTATCAGCTCTGGGAGCCCTATCTGCAGCGATGGAACGTCTCTTTAGACGAAAAAGAATTCTTTGATTATTGGTTCTCTGGAGAACATCTTGTGCCCGAAATGGTGAGATACACGCAACAGCTCAGAAAGAAAGTGAACGTTTTCCTGCTCTCAAATAATTTTCGAGAAAGAACCATATACTATCGGCAGCAGTATCCGGAATTATTCGCCGCCGTGAACAAAGCGTATTTTTCCTGGGAAACGGGCTATGTCAAGCCCGAAGAAAGCGCCTGGAAGAACATCTTAACAGAGAACAAACTTGTTCCAAAACAATGCGTCTACTTTGATAATGACGAAGAAAACGTTGCCGCAGCTCGAGGATTGGGGCTGCACGCCGAGCACTGGAAAGGGCTGAAGCGGGCGAAGGGAGTACTGGAAAAGCTGTTGCATGAGTGAGAGAAAATTTCCAAACGACGCCCAACCCCACCATAACGTTTATAAACATTTTTCTTTCTTTCTGCAGCCATGGAGAAAACCGCTGAAGAGCTGGCCAAGAAGCAGCGAGAGATTTCCATTGCCGAATTCTTCGAGAAAAACCGCCATCTGCTGGGCTTTGATAATCCCCGGCGAGCCCTTCTCACGGCGGTCAAAGAAGCCGTCGATAATTCGCTGGATGCCTGTGAAGAAGCAAGAATCCTGCCGGAGATGAGCGTCGAGCTGTTGCAGCTGGCGGAAACCCGCTTCCGGATCAGCGTCGAAGATAACGGGCCGGGCATTATCCCCAAGCAAATCCCCAATATTTTTGCCAAGCTGCTGTATGGCTCGAAATTTCATAAATTGGCCCAATCCCGTGGCCAGCAGGGCATCGGCATTTCGGCAACCGTATTATACGGCCAATTGACGACGGGCAAGCCCGCTTCCATCATCTCGAAAACCGGCGCCGGAAAGAAAGCCACGCAGATGAAATTGAAAATCAATACGCAGACCAATTCTCCAGAGATTGTCGAAGAGCGGGAAGTAGAGTGGGAAAATAAAGATCATGGCACGCGCATCGAAGTAGAGCTGGAAGGCAGTTACATGAAAGGCCGCCAGTCTGTTGACGAGTACCTGAAGCAGACCGCTATCATTAATCCTTATGCGACGATCGTGTACACCAATCCGGAAGCCAGCCAGGTTATCTTTGCCCGGGGAACCGAACAATTGCCACGGGAAGCCAAAGAGATCAAGCCACATCCCTACGGCGTGGAGCTCGGCAGGCTGATGAAGATGCTGGAGCTGACAAAAGCCAGAACCCTGCAGCAATTCCTGACGGAAGAATTTGTCCGCATTGGGCCGGGAACCGCCAAAGAAATCTGTACCAATGCCGCGCTGCTGCCGAATACCAAGCCGGCACAGATGAGCCGGGAGCAGACCGAAAAGCTCTACACGGGAATTCAGAAAACCAAAATCAAAGCTCCGCCCACGGATTGCCTGAGCCCCATCAGCCAGGACCTGTTGGAAAGAAGCCTGAAGAAAGAGATCAATGCCGAATTTTATGCCGCGATAACTCGGCCGGTGTTTGTCTATCGGGGAAATCCGTTCCAAGTAGAGATTGGCATTGCCTACGGGGGCGAGCAGCCGAAAGAAGAGCTCGTTACTATCTTGCGCTTCGCGAATAAAGTGCCGCTGCTGTATCAGCCGGGAGCGTGTGCCTTCACGAAAGCGGTCCTGAGCACCAACTGGAAGCCGTATGGCCTGAAGCAGAGCAGTGGCTCTTTGCCCGTTGGCCCGGTAACGGTGCTGTTGCACATTGCCTCGGTGTGGGTGCCTTTCACATCGGAATCCAAAGAAGCTTTGGCGCATTATCCGGAGATCATCAAAGAGATAAAGCTGGCGCTGCAGGATGTGGGAAGAAAATTGCAGACGTATGTGAACAAGAAAGTGCGCGTACAGGCCCAGCTGGAGCGGGCGAATCTCTTTGAGCGCTATATCCCGGAAGTGGCGGATGCCCTGCACCGCTTGACGGGCGAAAGCAAAGAAAGCGTTACCCAGAAGCTCTTCGCCATGATCAAAAAAGAAGAGATCCGCCAGCAGATCATGAGCATGGAGCAGCTCAAAGGCGAGGTCGAAGAAAGCACGAAATTGGCCGAGAAGAGTGAGGAAGAAGACGGAGGATGACCACAGAACAAAGGGTGAGTAAGACATAAGACGGTTAAAAAAAATGATCAAACCAACCACGAACACGAAGCCAGGACTGCAGATGACTTTGCCGACGAAAAAAGAAGGCAGCAAAAAAGCCACGCCCAAAGAAGAGCTCGTCGGCTTAGGAAGTTCCGTGCTTTCGGATATCAAAAAAGGGACGAATCCCAAAATCGAGCTGTCGGTGCGCGGATTAAGCAATGTCACGTTCGACAAAGAAGCGAAAACGCTCGTCCTGGGCAGCAAGACCGCCCAGCGCTATTTCTTTAACGTGGCGCATGCCAAGAAATTCATGCAGACGCTGGAAGTGGCTGCGATCTCCAAGTCCCTGCTGGACGTGCAGAAACATGCCAGCTTACGGGATGTGTTCTATATGGCGAAGCGGACTATCCCGGGAACAAAGACCAACATCGTTGATGAGCAGAAGGAAACGGACAAGGCCATCGAGGATCTGGAGCTCATTACAAACTTCCCGCGGGAAATGCTGCAGGTCAATGCCAACAAGATGGGCAGCGTGGCGGGAAAAGTTGTTGTTGAAGATGCCGGCGATATCATTGACTGGTCAAAGCTCGGTTCAGGTGGCTGGAGCATCCCCAGCAATGTGGAGCATATCACCTTCAAGAAAGTGGATGCCAAATATGTCCTCTACATGGAAAAAGCTGCCGTCTGGGAGCGCCTGCACGAAGACCGCTTCTGGGAAAAGCAGAACTGCCTCATCATGTCATCGCAAGGGCAGACCACGCGCGGCATACGGCGATTACTGCAGCGGCTCAGCACCGAGCATGGACTGCCGATTTTTGTGCTGGCCGACAACGACCCTTGGGGTTGGTACATTTACTCGGTATTGAAGTACGGCTCCATTACCCTCGCGCATATGGCAGGCGAGATGGCCATCCCCAGCGTTAAGTTTGTCGGTATCACGTGCGATGACGTCGTGAAATACGAGTTGCAGAAGCATTTTATCAAGCTGACGGAGCAGGATTTAGCGCGATTGAAGCAGATGCAGAACTACGAATGGTTTGCCAAGAACAAGGACTGGCAGCGGCAGTTCAAGATGATGAAAGACTTTGGCGCGAAAGTAGAAATTCAGGCTTTATCCTCCAGAGGGATCTCTTTCATCACCGAGCGCTACTTGCCGGAGAAGATAAAAGGACAGCAGTTCTTGGATTGAGGGCTTTGAACGGATATTCGTTGGTGTGGTTAAGCGAAGAGTGGGTGGAGGTTAGCTATTATGAACAGTTTTAATCAAGGATACTTTAACAGATTTGTTTTGGACAACAACATAGTTGGTTTCTTCAAAGAACCGATTACGTTGAAATCGGGAAGAATGTCAAACTGGTATGTGAATTGGAGAGATGTTGCAGAAGATGTTTTTCTTCTCGATCAATTAACGGATTATGTGATAGCATTTACGCAAGACAGAGGATTAGAGCCAGATTGTTTTTATGGTGTCCCTGAAGGAGCAACAAAACTTGGCGTGCTCACTCAATATAAATGGGCTAAGGAATCGCCACATTATGCTCCCCATAGTCATGCTCTGCCAATGGGGAGAGGAAAACCAAAAGATCATGGGACGCCCAAAGATAAATATTTTGTTGGCGAACCCAGAGGAAAAACCATAATTCTTGAAGATGTTACAACAACTGGCGGTTCTTTACTAACTACTATTGATAGTTTAACTGAATTGGAAATCCCAATAATCGCTGCTTTCGGTCTTACAAACAGGATGGAATTAAGAGACGATGGACAAAGTGTTCAGAAAGCTGTTGAATCAAAAAAAGTTCAATATCACCCGTTAAGTAGCGCTCACCAGTTACTACCTGAAGCATATAAAAGATTAAATCCTGGAGAACAAATTGCAAGAGCGATTGAAGAAGAGTTTGAAAAGTATGGTGTTGAAGAACTTAAAATAAGGTGAAACAAATCGGAAAAATTACTGAAAGACTAAAATCTTCTCCCGAAAGCATAAAACTTTTTAAAGAGCATCCCCGTTTAGCCATCCTGACGGGCCCGTAGCCTAGTCTGGATAGGGCGACAGCCTTCTATCGCAAGAAAGAGAGCTGTAGGTCGGGGGAATTATTGCAAAATAATCCCGAATTCGAATCCCCTCGGGCCCGCTATTAAAAAGTGAGGTGGAAATATGGGTATGCAATGGCTGAGAAATATGTTCTTCAAATCAGAGAAGGTGCCGCAAATCGATTCTCCTTCTCTACAAAAGATAAGCTTAAATAACCCGCCAACCAGAGAAGAAGGGAGAAAAGCGGAGAGTCGAGTTTTGCCGCGAGGTGGGAATATGGATATCCGCCGGGTACGGACCTGCGAACGCTGTAAAGCGGTTGTGCCTTTAGAAAGAGTGCGCTTGTACCCAAAAGAAAAAGGAAAAGACGTCAACGTGCTGGTCTGTGATACCTGCTGTAATGAGCTGAAGCAGACCGTAAAACAAGGTCCGCCCAAGGCGCTCATCAAGAATATTCCACCAGCGCAGCCCAAGCTGTACCGCTGTAACCGCTGCAATTATTCTTTCCGCGTTGATCAGGTCAAAGTAGGCTTACTGCACCGCTTAGCGTGCCCGTACTGCGGGAAAGACGACCGCCTGGAAAAATAATGGAGAACTGAAAACCTATGATGCTCCACATCCATAAGCTCGGTGATTTAAATCAGAAAAACGCGGACATTGAGTGCTTCTCCTTGCTGCGGCAGGTTCGAGGAAGCAAGCGGCTGCCTCTGTTGCCGGAGCAGATACACGCGGAACTTTCTCCGTTGCTGATTACCAGCACTGATCTCACGGTGATGAAGCAGGCGGCAGAGCTCATTACCCCGATAGCGGGAAAAGTCATAGCTTTGCTGCAGCGCAAAGACTTCCTGTATGAAAGCATTAACTTAGAGCGCACATTGCGGATACTGGAAGAGATTGCTGCACCGTTGCAGCAAAACATCAAATTCGCCGAAGGGCTGCAAGAGTGGCTGCAGCAGTCTTTTACGGGGGAGTTTACTGCTGTCCTGAACCGCATACCCACTCTCCGAGCGCCTGCCGAAAAACAGCAGAGCAACGAGCAGCTTAGCCTGCTGTTCCAGCGCCTTTTGCGCAACAAAGATCTCCGCTTTTCTAGTCAGGGCCTCATTCACGAAGCCCATACGACTAGAATGAATGATCTTGATGAAAGCATGGTGAAAGGCTTTTTTTTCCATGTTTCTTTGGAAGAAGAGCTCAAGAAGCTGAACTTTGACCGCATCAAGCTACGCCTTGCACCAGAAAAGCTCCAGGAAGCTGTAGAAATCCATGAGCAGATAAAAGCGGTCCGCAAAGGCATTGAACGGGCTTATGAAACGAACAAGCGACTGGTGGAATTGTCCGTTATTCTCTATGCGTATGTGAAATGGGCGATGCAGGGGTAAAGTGTGTCTTCAATACGGTGATCAAAGCAATTCTATTTGATGTTGATGGGACTCTGGTTGATTCTTCGGAAGCGCATGTCGCTTTTTACCAACAAATTTTCCAGGATGCGGGCTATGCCGTTCCGGCACAGGAAGCCATCCGAAAAATCTTCCATCTCTCTATGAATGATACGCTGCAAACTCTGGCACTCGGCCGGCCCCTGCAGGAAATAAAGCGGCTGCTCGATGCAGGACAGAAAGCGGCGTACCCTGCCGAGCTGCAGAAAGTGCCAGCGCATTCGCTCCAAGTCGTTCGGGAACTCTCCAAAACTTTCTCCCTAGCTTTAGTGACCAGCCGCCGTCGAATAACTGTAGAAAGCTATTTTGCCGTGGCTCCGGTCAAAAGCTATTTTCCGGTCGTCATCGCCGTAGAAGACGTCGTCAACAGAAAACCCCATCCGGAGCCTTTGCTTGCGGCAGCAAAACGGCTGGGAGTAAGCAGCAAAGAAGCGGTGTATATCGGCGATTCTCCCGTCGATGGCGAAGCTGCCAAAGCGGCAGGGATGAAGTTCATTGCCTGTACGGATATTCCGGGTGCGGATGCATATTTTTCTTCTTTTAGAGAATTGCCCGGGCTCATTTCCCAGTTAGGCTCGAAAACCTTATAAAATATCTTCCCTCGGACTGCTCAGAAGCGCCCGTCACCAAGCGGCTAAGGTAATCGCCTGCAGATCCGCTAGGATGAGCCCTTTCCGGGCAATGACAAGGAGACAGCGATCATTCGAGGGTTCGAGTGGTGCTCAGGTTCGTGCTGAGCGCGCGAAGGTCCCTCCGGGCGCTTTTTTCCAATAATCACGCCACCCATGCCGCCAAAAACCATTTCCTCTTTGGGATTAGCTGCA
>JAUYQE010000130.1 GCA_030695605.1 Nanobdellota archaeon | reverse complement strand
CTCCAGCACACTACCGGAAAATTTTATGCCTGCTTGGACGCAGATTCATTCGTGCACCCCCACGCCCTGAAAGAAATGCTGCCGTATTTTGCAGACGCCGAAGTTGCGGCCGTCTGCCCTTTGCTCAAAGTCAAGAATCCCAACAGCATTCTGCGGAAGGTCCAATGGCATGAATATCTGATCAATATGTTCTACAAATTCCTGAATGCAAAATTGGATTGCATCCACGTCACGCCGGGGCCGTTCAGCGTGTATCGAACCAGCGTCGTGAAAACGCTGGGCGGATACGACGAAAAAACCCTCACCGAAGACCTGGAAATTGCCATCCGCCTGCAGAAGCACCAGTACAAAATCATCCAGACCTTTGATGCCGTCGTTGAGACCGTAGCGCCGGACACTTGGCGTGCACTATTCTCACAGCGCATCCGCTGGTACAAAGGCTCCATTGACAATGCCATTTCCTATCGAAAACTCATGTTCAACAAGGCCTATGGCGACTTTGGCTTCTTGCGCATGCCTACCATTATCATCACGGGAGCTGTCGCACTCATCCTTATCGTTACCATTACGCAAGATGCGCTCTCCAAGCTGGGGCAGAAAATAGTTGCCTATGCGGACATCAATTTTGATATCATCACGCTGCTCCGAAACTTCCGTTTCGAATTTAATTTCCTAAGCCTGCCGTTTTTCAAGATTTTTGTAGCTATGGTCATCTTTTCTCTGAGCTTTTATGTAATGATAAAATCGTATCAGGTCGTCAAAGAAAAAATCACCCATTACGGGCGCACGTGGGTCTCGCTGCTGACGTACTTGTTCATCTATTCCATCTTTATCAGCTTTGTGTGGCTGTACATTGCTTTCTTATTCCTCACGGGAAAGAAAAAGACGTGGCATTGAGACAGAGGAGAAAATTGATAAACTGCCCAAAAGATTATAAAATAGCGCCGCAGGGCAAAGCCCATGGAACGAAAAATTAGCGTCAAGAAGTATCTGCTCGCGTTCATCTTAACCCTCTTCGTCTTTGGCGGCGGCGTGATCCTGGGCTTTGCCATTGAAAATGCCCGCCTGGAAGACACCCGCCAGATTACTTTGGAAGAGAAAGTAAGTCTCCGCAGCTTACAGCTGCAGCAGAACTACATTGATTCGGGACTGGCCGACTGCAAGGCTTTAAATCGAGTGTTGGAAGCCAACATCGCCGAGCTGGGTAGGAAAATTGCTATCATTATCGACTATGACAAACGAGCAGTTTTCAGCCAGGAAGAATTTGAGCTGCAGCTGCGCGATTATTTTCTTACGGAGATCCAGTTCCTGCTCATCTCTAACGAAATTGGCCAGAAATGCTCCAAAGACAGCCTGAAAGTGATTTATTTCTACGACGAGAACAAATTTGACACGCAGGGCGATATTCTGGACTACCTTAAAAAGCTGTTCGGCAGCAAGCTCCTGGTCTTTTCATTTAATTCCGCATTTACTCAAGAGCCCATGATCGGCATTCTGCTGGAATCGTACCATATTCAGGAATTTCCATCCGTGGTTGTTGAAAACCAGGTGTTCCAGGGGCATACGGACGTAGAAGTGCTCCAAGACACTATCTGCCAACAGCTCCAGCAACTGGGAAAAGAGATTCCCAAAGTGTGTTTATAAACGGCTTCTGTGGCACCTTCCCATCACTCTTTTCGAGCATCGAAATGTTTTTAACAAAAATGCTTCTGCAGAAAGAAACAGAAATAATTGGGGGTGTCCATTATGAAAAACTACATATGTTCGTTGGTGGCGTTAGGAACGTTCGCGGTGGGTTCTCCGGCCTATGCTCAGGAAGCAGCGCCGGCGGTATCAGAAGAGCCGCAAATGACGTGGGAAAGCCCAGTCTGCGGCCGTGCAGCAGGAACCATCACGGAAAAAGTCTATCAGGAAGGCAATACAACCACTCTAGAGTTCAGCCGTGACGGCGATGTGTATGGGTACACGGTACGAACACGGGGAGAAAATGGCGTTTTGACGCAGTACAGCCTCGCTGATTTCGATAATGATGGGCAGTACGAAAGGATTGATGCAGAAGATGTGATTTGTCCGCGGCAATAATCAAAAATTAGAGAGAATCTCATTCGGTTTGTCGAGGAACCAGTTCTTAAAAACTGGTTTTATTTTCTCTTCACTTTAAAAAAATCCCCCAATGTCAATTCGTCTTTTGCCGCTCTCTTCTTCTCCGGAACCGCAGAAACACTTTCTTCTGTTTCAACCAAAGAAACTCCCAATTTCCGCTCCAGTTTCCGCGCGACAGCAATATCTGGCTGCAAATCCCCCAATTCCCATTTGGCAACCGTACTGGAACGCTCCTGCAGAAAAGCCGCAAAAACGTCCTGGGTCATCTGCTTTTTCTCACGGGCGCGGCGCAAGAGGAGTGAGAAATTATCAACAAGGCGCTCCACGGGAGCTTCTTGGGCGGCATGCTGCTTTCGAGGTACAAAGCTTTGCGGTGCTGGCGCTTTCTGCTTGCCGTGGCGCACACAGGAAGAACAAACAGAAAGCTCTACTCCCTCGATTTCGGCCTGCTGCAATGCTGCTTCCCTGCCACAGAGGTCACAAGAACCCATACAGCAGAAGAAAATCATCTCCTATTAAAAGCTAGTGGAATTATCGGAACCCTCTTGCAGAATGTTTTTAAAACATATATATTAAAATAAATGTTAATGGCCAGAAAGAAGATCCGCGAATATGATACCAAACGCCTTATTGCCCAGCACTTTCTCAATCAAAAGATAGAATATAAAGCTGTTCTGGTAACCCCGGAAATAAGCTTTGAAATGCTGCTTTCTCTCCACCCCTGGCTCCTCCAGGAAAAACTGGTTGTCAAGCCCGACATGCTTTTTGGGAAAAGGAAAAAGCTAAACTTGGTGCTTCTGCATGCAGACTTCCCCGCAGTAAGAAGATTCATTGAAGAGCAGCGTTCCCAAGCCATAACCATTGGCAAAGCAACTGGCTTCTTGACCCATTTCCTCATCGAACCTTTCATCCCGCACGACAAAGAATACTTTGTGGCTATCCGAGCCGAACGGGATTATGACACTATTTTCTTCTCCGAGCAAGGGGGTATCGACATCGAAGAGAACTGGCATGCCGTGAAACAGCTCACCGTTCCGGTGCTGAGCAATCCCACCACTCTCTCCCTCACCGAATTGACGAAAGAAGAAAAGATACAAGCATTTATGAGAGAACTCTACGCCTTTTTTGTGAACTTGGATTTTACCTATCTCGAGCTTAACCCGTTTACTTTTGACGCCACCGGAAAAATTTCCCTTCTTGATGCCGTAGCCCACCTTGATAGCAGTGCGGCATGCAAAAATGAAAAGCTCTGGAACGGCCTTTCGTTTCCGCCCGACTTCGGAAAAAAAGCATTTCCTGAAGAAGAGGCCATCGCAGCTTTGGATCAGCAAAGCGGAGCTTCCCTCAAATTAACCCTACTCAATCCGCAGGGAAGAATCTGGAACATTCTTTCCGGCGGGGGGGCAAGCATCATCTACTTAGACACCCTTGCCGACCGAGGAGAAAGAGAGGAAATTGCCAACTATGGCGAGTATGGTGGCAATCCGACGGAAGAAGAAAGCTACCAGTATGCGCGAACCATTCTCGACCTCATGACCAGAACGCCGCATCCGGACGGGAAAGTACTCATTATCGGCGGCGCGATTGCCAACTTTACCGATGTAGAGAAAACGTTTACGGGCATGGTGCGAGCGCTCCGAGAATATGCTCACCTCCTGCTGGAAGGAAAAGTGAGCATTATCGTGAGAAGGGGTGGGCCGAATTACGAAAAAGGGCTGCAGCTCATGCGACAAGCTGGAGAAGAGCTAGGCATTTCCCTGCAAGTATATGGGCCGGAAACGCCTATGATACACTGCGTGCCTCAAGCCATGCACCTGCTGCATCGCAGTGCTTAAACAAAAATTCCTAAAAAGAAAACTCATGAAATTCACCAAAAACACCCAAGCTTTGTTCTATAACCTGAAGCCGCATCCTCTTCAGCAAATGCTGGATTTTGATTATCTGTGCGAGAGAGCTACACCGAGCGTAGCCGGCATCATTCATCCCGGAAAGAGCAGTTTTCATAAAGCGTTCTTTGGGGCACGAGAGATTATCATCCCCATCTACCCTACCATTCAAGAAGCAGCAAGAAAACAGCCGCAGGCAGAAGTGCTGATCAATTTTGCATCGTTCCGTTCGGCATACCAAGCAACCAAAGAAGCACTCTTCGAGCCAACGATAAACACCATAGTCATCGTCGCCGAAGGGGTGCCCGAACGGCAGTCCAGAGAGCTGATTGCACTTGCCAAACAACAACAAAAACTACTTCTTGGCCCGGCGACCGTTGGCGGCATAGCTGCAGGCGCTTTTCGTTTGGGCGGTTACGCGGGGGGCATGCCAGAAAATCTTATTCGAGCAAAACTCTATCGCCCCGGAAGCATTGGCTTGGTTTCCAAATCCGGAGGAATGATGAATGAACTGTTCAATATCATCGCCCGGGTGACAGATGGCATCAAAGAAGGGATGGCTATTGGCGGAGATCTCTTCCCAGGATCGACGCTCCTTGACCACCTGCTTCGCTTTGAACAAGACCCGGAAATAAAACTAATGGTCTGCTTAGGGGAGCTCGGTGGCAAGCAAGAAAACAACATTGCTGAAGCGAAGAAAGCGGGGAGAATAACCAAGCCGCTGGTGATGTGGGTCTCCGGCATCTGTGCAGATATTTTTCCCTGGGAAGCCCAATTCGGCCATGCCGGCGCAAAAGCAGGAAAAGAAGAGGAAAGTGCCGCAGCAAAAAACCAGGCGCTGCGGGAAGCTGGCATCATGGTACCCGAATCATTTGAAGAGCTCGAGCCGCTGCTCCACCAGCAGCATCAACAACTGGTTGCCGCTGGACGTATTGTTCCAAGAGAAGAACTCTCCCCTCCAGCGCTGCCAAAGAATTATGAAGAAGCCCTCCGCGAAGGCAGCATAAGAAAAGCCACCAGTTTCATAACTACCATCTCGTCAGAAGAAAAAGGAGAACAAGCCTATGCCGGAGTGCCTATTACGAGAGTCCTTGCCGAAGAACATCCGCTCGGCTCGGCCATAGGCTTGCTGTGGTTCAAGAAAAAACTGCCGGCATACTTTACCACGTTTTTAGAAAAGTGCATCGTCCTCACTGCCGACCACGGGCCGGCAGTTTCGGGGGCACACAATGCCATTGTCGCAGCACGGGCGGGGAAAGATGTAATCTCGTCATTGTGCAGCGGCCTGCTTACTATCAGCCCCCGTTTTGGCGGCGCGCTGGATGATGCCTGCCGATATTTTAAAGAAGCAAAAGAAACGGGAAAAACACCCAGCCAATTTGTCGAAGAGATGAAACAAAAGGGGATCCCGATACCGGGCATCGGCCATCGCGTGAAATCCAAGAGAAATCCTGACAAGCGAGTAACGCTGCTGAAAGAGTTTGCGGTCCAGCACTTTCCAACACCATACCTGAGCTATGCATTAGAGGTTGAAAAAATAACCTTGCAGAAGGCGGAGAATCTTATCCTCAATGTGGATGGCTGCATTGCGGCCATTTTCCTGGATGCCCTGGCGTCTTGTCCGGCTTTTGGCAAAGAAGAGATCGGCCAAATTATAGAAATTGGCTATCTGAACGGCCTTTTTGCTGTAGCCAGAAGCATAGGATTGGTTGGACATATTCTGGATCAAAAACGCCTGAAGCAAGAGCTCTATCGGCACCCGTCAGAGGACATCTTTTATCTGAAGGATTCTCTTTTTGAGAAGTGATGTCCCTCTCACAACAAATCTTATAAACCACGTACTGCTCCAGTAGGCAAGAGGGGATTTTAATGAACGAAGAGCACCAGAAAAAAGACGAAGAGGTCATTGATTTCTCTAAAATAAAAGAGGTGATGGTGAGGTTTTTTAAGAAAAAACAGCCTAACCAGCAGATACATACACCGGAAGTGCTTTCTTCTGGAGCGCCTTCTTCACCCGCAACCTATACACACGGCCAACAACGCCAAAAAAAAGTAGATGACATCATTTCTGTCGACTGTTCCCAGATAAAAGCGTTTGCCAAAAATCACGCCAAGTGGCTTGTTCCTTTGTTTTGCATTCTCCTAGCCATGAGCGTTTCCATCTATTTGCGGACTATGCCGTTACGCATGCCCATCGCTGATGACTGGGCAGAGAATACCGTTACCAATTTCTATAAAAACCAATTGCAGAGCCAGATCAGCGAGCAATATCCTAACCTCCCGCCGCAAAATCGGGAGATATTAGTGCAGAAAGAATGGGAGAAGACGCAGCAGGAAAATAAAGAGGTGCTAGATGAGCAGATCAGCCAGTTGGCCAATCAATACCGCAACAATTTCCGTGACGACCAAGGAACCACCTATCTCCTGGGAATAGATCCTTATTATTACTACCGGCAGACGGAATACGTTCTCAATAATGGCTTTCCCGGAACGCGCATCAAAGACGGCAAAGTGTGGGATGATTACCGCCTGGCACCTCTCGGGAGGGAAGGAGAATGGAATTTTCACCACTGGTTTGGTGCGCTTTGGCACCGCTTTCTGAACCTCTTTGGCACTTTTCCTTTGATGTTTACTTTCTTTTTTGTAGGAACCATCTTCTCCGCATTAACAGTTCTTCCTGGATTCTTCATCGGGAGACGGCTGACCAACAATAATGCCGGCGGCTTTTTTGTGGCGATGCTTTTGGCGGTTTCCGCATTTTTTGTCTCGAGAACAACGGGAGAAAGCTCTGATACAGATGTATACTCGGTATTTTTTCCCGTGCTGATTGCTTGGCTGTTTTTAGAAGCGCTGTATGCAAAAGAAAAGAAGTGGAAATGGATTTGGATGAGCTTGGCAGGATTTTCAACGGGTGTATTTGCTTTCGCGTGGACGGGATGGTGGTACATTGCGACGTTTATTTCCATAACGGCACTATTGGGCGTTCTTCTCGACTTTGTAATCGTTGGGAAGAAGAAAAACCCAGAGCAAAAAAAATCTTACGCTTCGTTGTCTCTCTTGGGGCTTTATGCGCTCACCACCTCTTTTTTTGTCAGCATTTTTACCTCTGCAACCCAATTTTCCCGCGTCATTCTGGGGCCATTCCAATTCCTGCGCCTTAAAGCAGTCGCCGTTACGTCCTATTGGCCGAATATTCGGACCACCGTAGCTGAGCTTAATGTTGCCCCTCTTTCACGGGTTATTGAGCAGCTCGACGGAAAACTACTTTTTTTTCTAGCTATAGTGGGGATTGTGCTTCTTGCCCTTAAAAAAAACGAAGCAGGAAAGAGGACTCCTCTTAATTTTTTAATCCCTTTCTTCCTGGCAATGTGGCTCATCGCCTCGTTGTATGCAACGACTAAAGGAGTACGCTTCATCCTGCAAGTAACACCAGTTTTCGCCATTGCTTTGGGAAGCGGTTTAGGCCTGGTCTGGAATTACACTTCACGATGGGTCTCCAAAGAATTAAAGCTGAATCGCCTGGCGACGGGGGTTATCCTCTTCCTGCTGCTATCCATCGTTCTCATTCAGCCGGTTAAATCTGGCTATAGCCAAGCGTTCAATTCCCTGCCCAGCGTAAATGACGTGTGGTACAATGCGCTCACCAAGATAAAAAATGAAGCGCCAGAGAACGTGATTATAACCTCCTGGTGGGACTTCGGGCATTGGTTTAAAGCTATTGCGAACCGGCCCGTTACTTTTGACGGGGGAACGCAAACCAGTTGGGGTGCTTATTGGGTGGGTAAATCTCTTCTTACTCCTGATGAAAAGCTAACCGTTGGCATTGTCCGTATGCTGAATTGCGGGCAAAATACGGCTTTTGAAGAATTAGATACAATTCTCAATGATACCCCCAAGAGCATTGCTATTCTGAACGCCATTGTACCCATCGATAAAGAGAAAGCCCTACAAATCCTTCGAGAAGAAGGACTGACTGCGGAGCAAACGGAAACAGTTCTTCAATACACCCACTGCGATAATCCACCAGAAGATATTTACATCACATCCGAAGACATGGTTGGCAAAGCGGGTGTCTGGGGCCACTTTGGCAGCTGGGATTTCCGCAAAGCAGTCATGCACAAAGAGACCAGAAATCTGGATAGGGAAGAAGCAATAGGGCATCTTACTTCGCGGTTCAATCTTTCGCCGGAAAACGCCGCTCAGATATATGCCGAGATTATCTCTACCGATGCCGACAAGTGGATTTCTCCGTGGCCGGGGTACCTTAATGGGCCACAAGAGTGTGAGAGAATCGCAGAGCAGGAAATACGCTGTGTTGCGTCTGTTCAAGGGGGAAGTGTTGCTGCGCGCATCAGCCTAGAGAATTTTAACGTTACCCTCGAAGGCAATCCAGGAATGGTCCCAGACTCTCTCGTTTATCCCACCAGCCGAGGGATTGTAGAGAAAGAGCTGGACGGGAAAAAAATGGGTGTTTCTTTAATTCTTATTCCTAACAGGGGTGAATATATGTTCATTCTTGCGCACCCGCTGCAAGTAGCAAGCATGTTCACCAAGCTCTTCTATTTCGAAGGGCAGGGCTTGAAGTGCTTCAGTACATTTGACCGCATTGATCAAGGGGGTTTTAAGATAATCACCTGGAGAGTTGATTATGCTTGTCAGCAAGAAAACAATTAATCTTGATACTATGGCTGCCATCCCTTCCGTGGAACTCAGTGTTATTACGATCACATACAATGAAAAAGAGAATATTCGCCTCTTCATCGAAGCGGTGAATAGTATTTTTACAGAGCACCATCTTTTCGGGGAGATTATCGTTGTTGATGATAATTCTCCGGATGGCACTGCGGCAGTGGTAGAGAATCTCCAGAAGACCTATCCCCAAACGACGCTGATAAAGCGTTCCGGCAAGCTCGGTATTGGCAGTGCTTATTTCACCGGGACGCAAGCTGCTCAGGGAAGAATCATAGCTCTTTTGGACGCCGACCTGAGCCACCCCCCAGCAATTCTCCCCCAACTGTACTCGCTTGCCCAAGAGAACAAGATTAGCTGGGGATCCCGCTACTTGGGGGCTACTTCTTTTGAGACGGACTTTACGCATCGAATGGGCACATCTCTCCTCAATGGATGGGTACGTTTCTGGCTAAGAACTGGAATGAGAGATCATACCAACGGCTACCTTGTTTTGCCAAAAGAAATACTTTCAGCAGTCTTAGCGTATGGCGAGACAAAAAATCTGCATCCTTTTGCGCACATACTCTACGGGATTACCATTGCGGGCATTGCTAAAAAGTTACAAATTCCTTCTCTGGAAATAAAAGCGCCGTACAAGAGAAGGAAGCATGGAGAGACAAAAATACCTTTTCTCTGGGGGGTGAAAGTGGTGTTTGAAGACATGGCTTACACGATAAAAGTGTTCCTGAAACTGCGATGAAAACGGTGCGAGAGTATTACGACCAGCAGTGGAAAGGCAGTGCAGGTGATATCTTTTCACAGGCATTTCAAACGGCAATCTCCTATTCGTATGAACTGCTGGGAGAGATACAAAGTAAGAAAGTGTTGGAGATTGGAGGCGGTTCAGGGGAACAGGCCTGTTTTTTTTCTGCACGGGGAGCAGAGGTAACGGTAATTGATATCTCATTAGAAAGCCTAAAAATGACCGAAGAACGTGCTCAGAAGAGAAAGGCCTTCCTCCAGATCGAACAGATGGATGCAGAAAACATGTCTTTTGCAGACAATCACTTTGACCTTATTTACTGCAATTCCGTATTGATGCACGTCAACCTGCAGAAAGTGATGGGGGAGTGCTCTCGGGTTCTAAAAAAAGGGGGAAAACTGATTACCATAGAGCCTCTGCGCTATGCGCCCTTTGTTCAGCTTTATCGATTTTTTTCGCCGTACAAGAAAATGAAGCCGCGATATGCAACGCTGCGCATGTTTCGGGAGAGCAAACGGTATTTTTCTCATTTTTCCCACCAAGAGTTCTATCTTTTTTCATCTGCTCTTTTACCCATATTGTACGGGAAGAGCACTGTTCTCCAAGAGCTTTATCATTTTGTTGCAAAAAGAGAGAGATTCCTGTTCAAGCTTTGCCCTTGGCTGCGCTCCTGCTGCTGGGTTTCCGTAGTGCAGTATCAGAAATGAACAAAACTTTTAAATCCCAAGAATCTCTGTTACTCGGAAACCACCTTTGACTAGAGGAAATACCCCTAAAAAGAGAAAGAACATATGACCACAGCACAAAAAAGTATTCCCGTCGGAGTTCCGGACATTGATGAAGATGAAGTGCAAGAAGTCACCCGAGTGGTACGCAGTGGCTGGATTGCTCGCGGAAACGAGTTGGAAGAATTTGAAAAAAACTTAGCTCAGTACGTCGGTGTGGAGCAGGTAGTCACCGTTAATTCGGGAACCGCTGCCCTTGAAGTAGACTTACGGGCTTTAGGAATCGAAAATAAAGAGGTTATCACGACAACAACCAGTTGTGCGCCGACGGCAAATAGCATCCTCCATTCCGGGAACACGCCCGTGATGGTTGATATTTCTCCTCAAGATTATAATATTGATCCAGAACAGATTGAAAAGCACATCACCAAAAAAACGGGAGCCATTTTACCGGTTCATCTCTATGGGCGTCCAGCAAATATGAGTAGGATTTTGGAAATAGCTCAAAAGCACAGCCTGCCGGTCATTGAGGATTGTGCACAATCTTTAGGAGCAAAGTGGCATCAGAAAATGACCGGTTCTTTTGGGGAAGTCGGCTGTTTTTCTTTGAATATAAATAAGATTATTACTACGGGCGAGGGTGGTTTCATTGCAACAAATAATGCACAGGTCGCGGAACGAGCACGCATTATCCGAAATTATGGCCGAGAGATCTCTCGATCAGACTATTGTTATACACTATTTGGCTACAACTTTAAATTTACCAATCTGCAGGCGGCCATAGGGCTCGCCCAACTGCGGAAAATTGATCGCCTCATACAACAACGCCGAAAAAATGCAGCATATCTTACCCGCTCCCTTCAGGGCATCCCCGAGCTGCAGTTGCCGGAAGAGAAAGAGCATGAGTTCGGCGTTTATTTTAGTTATCCCCTCTTCTTGAAATGTCCTGGGCTTCGTGATAGAGTAAAAGAATTTCTTGAACAGCGGGGGATAGAAGTACGGACGTTGTTTCGCCCGATGTGTGATCAGCCGTACTATAAAAAGAGCTGGGGATCTCCTGGACAAAGCTATCCAAATGCTGAATTAGTCGGAGAAAATGGTTTGTATGTCGGCTGCTATCCACGCTTAACGCCAGAAGATTTAGAATACATGGCAGAAGCCATTAAAGAAAGCTTAAAAAAGATAAAAAGGGAGTAGGGGGACCAAGAGGATGATTCCAAGCAACAAACAGATAGGGGTGGGTTCCGTTAAAATATCCAAGCGTGCGAAAAAATATTTACATGAAGTGATAAGAAGTAATCGTCTCAGTTATGGCCCGTTCTCGGAACGCTTTGAGCAAGCGCTGGCCCAAGCACACGATTCTTCGTATGGTGTTTTTGTTAACTCCGGAACAAGTGCTTTACAAATAGCCGTTGCTGCTCTCAAAGAGAGATATCAATGGAATGATGGTGATGAAATTATCGTTCCAGCCCTGACCTTTGTGGCAAGTTCAAATGTCATTCTTAAAAACAATTTAACACCGGTCTTTGTGGATGTGGATGCACGGCACTATAATATTGACCCCCATACCATTGAGGGAGCAATAACGCCGAAAACAAAAGCCATCATGGTAGTCCACTTATTCGGGCAGCCTGCCGACATGGACCCTCTTATGGCCCTTGCAAAAAGACATAACCTTCGTGTTATTGAAGACAGTTGTGAAACAATGTTTGCCCGCTACAAAGGGAAAAGCGTCGGCAGCTTCGGGGATATTTCTTGTTTTTCCACGTATGCGTGCCATATTATCTGTACGGGAGTTGGCGGCCTAGCAGTCACCAGCAACCGCGAATTAGCCGTTTTATTACGAAGCTTGGCCAACCATGGCCGGGATGCTATTTACTTTTCGATGGATCATGATGCAACGGATGATCCTCAAAAGTTAAAGATGATTATGGAGAAAAGATTTAGCTTCATTCGTTTGGGGTACAGTTATCGAGCAACGGAGATGGAAGCAGCTTTAGGATTGGCACAGCTTGAAGAGATCGATAAGAATATCCCTAAAAGGAGGAAAAATGCACAGGTCCTTCTTCAGGGATTACAGAAATGGGAACAGTATCTGCAGCTTCCGGCACTGCTTCCGGGTGCAGAACACTCTTTTATGATGTTTCCCCTGGTGATTAAAACCCCCTCGATTAAGAAACAGGAGCTCACGTTCTTTTTGGAACAGAGGAATATTGAAACCAGGGATATGTTGCCACTCACGAACCAACCCTACAAAAAAAAGTTATTCGGAGAAGAGTTAGAAGAAAGATTTCCCATTGCAAAGTATATTAATCAGCATGGTTTCTATATCGGCTGCCATCCGGAGCTGACCCGTCGGGATCTTCAGTATGTTTTAGGGGTGTTTGATGCTTTTTTTGCCCAATATAATCAACAGAAGAGAGAGTATTCTGCAAGAGAAATAGTTATATAGCAAAGGTACTGGCCCTCACTATATCCCCGGTGACCGGGAGAAAGGTCGTAAGAACAGAGCTGTTTGCCCATGGAAAACCTATTTCGTTGTCCGGACTGCCATTCTCTTTGTATGGCGGAATCGAGCGTTGTTGTTTGCAAAAGCTGCAAAAAGCCCTATCCCATAACAGCAGCCATTTTTTCTTTCGGAGAAGATAAAGACACAAAAACCTGGGACAGCTATTGGAAAAGAGTGCCCATCTATGATGAAATTCTTGATTTTTTACGGAAAATGATGAACCTCCAGCTGAAAAGATATCTCAAAAAATACGTGCATCCGAGCGAAAAGACGCTGGAACCAGGTGGCGGCTCTGCATATGTGTCTGCCATGCTCCAAGAGGAAGGCCAAGAAGCGTTCGCTTTAGACTACGCAGCTCTCCCCCTCAAAATAGCACGGGATACGCTCAAGAGTAAAGCTACGCTTGTTCAAGGCGATATGTTTAACATGCCTTTTGTGAACAACTCTTTTGATTTGACATTCAATAACAGCACCTTAGAGCATTTTTCTAACCCGGGAGATGCCCTGAAAGAAATGGTTCGCGTAACAAAACCAGGAAAATTCGTCTTTGTGGGCGTTCCGTTTACCTATGGACCACTTGCCATGTATAAACTGAAGAAAAGCAGCTTTAAAGGAGCCTGGGATGGAAAAACATACGATCGAACTGGCTTAAAAAAACTCTTTAAAGACGCGGGCTTAGAAATTGTAGGCTCCCGAACCTTCTTCTTTCGCTGTTTTGTTGGCGTGGTAGGAAAGAAAACAGAAGAAAGACAAGAATGAGGACTGAACTATCACAACTCTTTTAAAGCATCTTTACAAATAATAGATATAAGAGGTTTCTGATGTTGGAGGGTGCGATTGGTAAAACGTGCACTTATCACCGGAATAACAGGCCAGGACGGCCCCTATTTAGCGAAGCTGCTGCTCAGCAAAGGCTACAAAGTGTATGGTACTTATAGGCGTACTTCTACACCGAACTTCTGGCGACTGCAGCAGCTGGGGATTATTCATCGAATAACGCTGATTCCTGCAGATCTCAGCGATATGTCTTCTTTGTTGGAAGCAGTAACAACTGCGGACCCCCACGAAATTTACAATCTCGCTGCCCAGAGTTTCGTCGGCAATTCCTTTGACGCACCGCTCTTAACAACCGAGATTGACGGAAGTGGCGCTACCCGTTTTCTAGAGATTATCCGCCATCTAGGGAAAAATATAAAATTTTACCAGGCTTCTACGAGCGAATTATATGGGGCGACGCGCCAAAGCCCCCAGAATGAAAATACGCCTTTTTCCCCAAACTCCCCCTATGCAGCTGCAAAATTATACTCTTTTCACATGACCAGAATCTACCGCAATGCCTATGGCATCTTTGCTTGTAATGGTATTCTCTTCAACCATGAGAGCCCGCTGCGGGGTTTGGAATTCGTGACCAGAAAGATCACCAACTCCGTCGCGAAAATTAAGCTGGGGCTCCAAAAAGAACTGCGGCTGGGGAACCTAGAAACCAAAAGGGACTGGGGATTTGCCCCAGAATATGTTCATGCCATGTGGCTGATGATGCAACAAAAGAAAGCCGATGATTTTGTTATTGCCACAGGAGAAACGCACAGCGTCGGCGAATTTGCTCAAGAAGCGTTTGCCGCAGCAGGCTTAGATTGGAGAACGTATGTCAAAGCAGATCAGCGACTGCTGCGCCCGTTGGACGTTACTCATTTGTGCGGAGACCCCTCGAAAGCAGGCCGGGTTCTCGACTGGAAGCCCAAAGTAACTTTCGGTGAACTGGTCAAACTCCTGGTCAGAGCTGATATGGAGCGCTGGCAAAAGTACCTCAACGGAGAAATCTTTGCGTGGGATGCACCGAATTATCCGAGTGAACTCGATATTGTTAGTCGGACTGTCTCCCGAGAAGGAAAAAAACCAGCAACAAAGATAGCAAAGCTAATAGGACGTCTGCATAGAGGATAAAGAAGCCAAAGCCATTGAGAAGTTTATCAAAGAGAGTTCTTGGCGTATAGGTATCAATAGCCGTTTCTGAATATTTCCAACCCACCGGGGTATACCAAAATTGATGGGTTCTGTCTATGGGCTCATAAATGGAAAGTGGCGCGGACAATGTTCCCTGATAAACAATAAATGTATCGATCGCTTTTATTTCTGCAATTTTTTCGGTATTGCTTCGAAAGAAACTGCTTAACTCTTCCCCCGTATTATAGATCCGCTGGAAATCTTCGGGCTTCCAGCCGCAATTTGTCCCGGGGCCACATTCGACATAGTATAAAGGGAGCGAGATTTTTCCACCAGGAAGCTGATCAATATTGTTTACCAGTTCCGGAAAATACGTTCCTTCCAGGTAATGTTTATCCGGAAAGGCCCAGGCAAAAATGCCCCGATAAATGCGGGGATCCAGAACGACAATCGCATCATCAGGAAAGTTTTCCCGGGCGTAATCGCGTAAAGTAATCGCAATAGAAGTATCTCGGCGGCCGGAGATGTCCTGCAGCACAAAGAAAAGGCTAATCAGCGCTACAAGAATAACAACCGGGATAAAGTACCGGAAAGAAAATTTTTGAGAGAATAACTCCCCCAGTTTCACGACGCCATAGCCCGAAAAAATAGCAAGGACAAAAGGAATCCAAACAAAGTGATTAGCTCCCCCCATCATCCCCCCGATATATGCCCAAAGCGGAATGAGAGAAAGCAGGAGGAAAGCAGTTCCATATTTCTCTTTTCTCCATCCAAAAAAAATGCCCAGCAGCCCCAGAAAGAGCAAGGGGGCATCCAGATGGAACAGATTTCTGACAACCTCTCTCCCGACCCCCAATAGCCGTGCACTGCTCCAGGACTCCGCCTCCTGCCCCTGGTAAATCGGGCTGTTTCCTACGTCAGCGAAAACAGAAAAGTAATAATCAGTAAATCCTTTCTCTTTATAGACGAAAACATTATACACCAACACGGGAGATACGACGATGACAGAAAGGAGTATACAAGAAAAAATGAGCGTGAGCCCTTTTTTCTCTAAGAAGAGTTTATTCTCTTTTTTGTACAGAACCCCCTTTTGCTGGGTATACCCATACATAAGATACACCAGTGCAAAAGCGGGGACCAATAAGAGAACAACGGGTTTTACGAGAACGCCTAGTGCTAAAAAAATTGTCGCTAGATACAGCTGTTTTGAATTTCCTTTAAGAGCTCGGATAAAGAAATACACGCTCAGCAGCGCAAAGAAGAAAGCGGTCGTATCCATCTCCTGATTCCAGCGGATGGCATAACCTGAAATTGCAGAGAAAAAAGCTGACCAGAGAGCCGCTTTTTTATTGGCAAAGAGCTCTAGGGCAATCAAAAAGATAACAATAACGGCCAAAGCCCCAAATACCACGGAGGGCAATCTGCTGGTAATAAGGCTCATGCCTCCAAAAAGCTTGTAGCCGATATCGACCAGATAAAAATAAACCGGAGCTTGCTCCACGGTAGAAAGCCGGCCGGCCGAAATAATGTTCAGAGGGATAACCGAATAAATCATTTCGTCCGTGCCAATTTCCATCTCCTGGGCTGAAAAGAGCCGTAAGAAGAATGCCAAAAGAACCAAGAGCAGAACAAAAAGAGTGGTTTTTGTTAGCCTCATGAGCTAGGCTGTTCATTTCTCCTTTTTATAGTCTTCGGAATACCCTTTTATAGGAGAACCGGTTCGAAGAAGAATAGGAAGAGAAGGAGGGAGTTATTGTGAGCAGTAGTATTACCATTATCTTATTTTTTACTTACCTATGGGGGCTAGGGTTTACTGCTACTTCTTTTGTCCGCGACAAGCCGAGCAATATCTGGGAAAGACAGCTGCTCAACCTTGGCATCGGGTTGGGCATATTCCCGATTCTCTCTATTTTCCTAAATTTCCTCCATGTCCCTCTGGACTGGAGAATCTTTTTGCTCCTCAGCCTGGCTTTTCCGTTGGGAGTGTTTGTAAGAAAAATAGCAAAGAAACAATTGCCAACCGTAAAAGATATACTTACCAACCTCAAGCCCCAGGTACGACTCACCAAATCAAATCTTATACTCCTAGGAGTTCTCTGCATCTTTGCTTTTTCATTCTTCATGTATACCAAAGGCGCTTTTTCTTACCCTTATTTAGAAGATGAAGACCCTTGGGGGCATTCCGTAGGAGTAAAATATGTAGCTTTGGAAAAGAATGCCTATGACCCACCCGTTGGAGAACCGGGCCAAGTCGATCCCGTTTTATCGTATATCGATCCCTATCCGCCGGCATACGACATCTTACTCGGAATTCTGCACCAAACCTCTCCGGAATTGCAATGGACCATGAAATTTTTTAATGCGTTGATTATTTCTCTTAGCCTTATCTTTTTTTACCTGTTTGCGAAAGAGTTTATGAGAAATCAGAACAAAGCGCTGTTGGCAACGTTTTTTCTTGCCGCAATACCTGCATACTTAAGTCATTTTATATGGGCGCATGCACTGGCTGTAACAATTTTTTTTCCTACCGTTTATGCTTTTTACAAGATTCGGGAAGACTCGAGATGGATGTATCCAGCCATCATTTTGCTCGCGAGTGTATGGGTTTCCCAA
>JAUYQE010000126.1 GCA_030695605.1 Nanobdellota archaeon | reverse complement strand
CCCCCAATGTCTCCGGTGATCCTGGTCCATAATTCCTGCTCCGCGTATTGATCTCTGCCCGAAGCCAGCGAAAAGCCAACTCCTCTTTTTCTTGCTGCTATAATTATTTCAGAAAGCCTGGCTGGGAAACCATTAACTAAATCTCCTTTGGTTATAAGCGTCCCATCTATATCCGCCATTATTATCTTTATGGGGCTAGGTGAATACATGAGATAATTTTAAAGCATAAACTTTATAAAGTTATCACTCTAAAAGAGAAAAATATGTCTGATCATCAATCCATATTAGACCGAAGAGAGGTCGCGGGAAAGCATTTATACTTACATAAAGGCTTATGCCAGGCCAACTTTCAGGATCCTCAGCAGCCTCGGGATTATGCTTGGTATAACCGGTTTGTTATTAAACCATTGATTGAAAGCGGCCATATCAGCGACGGAACAAGAGGTCCTTTTGACGACCGCAAATTACGGTATCATCTCCTATCTACTGACGATCTCCATAACGAGGTGACTCTCTATTTAGGCATAACTCATTTCCGCGCTTATCAGGCGGACTTGGCCCGGGACGAGTTGCAAGTGCAAGTCCTAAAACAAGCCGGCGAGAATCAATTTTCGAATGAGTATGCTTTCTTTTCCCGGCCTTTAGCGGTAACCGTCTTGCCCATAACCCGGGAAGGAACCGCTTTTATCGGCGAGAGAGGAAATAAAGAAAGAGGCGGATTATGGAACGCTGTAGCTGGTTACGTTAGATTTCGCCATCCAGGAGAAGTTGATCTGAAAGAGGATCTGCTCCGGGAACTGCAAGAAGAGTTTGGGATTGATCCGGGGGATCTGGTGGGAGAACCCCAATTAGTGGGCCTCTCTTGTTCTCTTTCTACAGGAGAAGCTGAACCATCTTATATTGTTCAGACCAAAGTTCCTGAGGAGTATTTCACTTCCGGCCGCTGGAAAGAAAGAGTCAGTGAACGGGAACATAAACGCCTGGAACGCATCGCTACTTTAGAGGATAGAGATGAGTTGTTAATGGAAAGCTTGCCCTCAACGGGAGAAAGAGTAGAATTGATGCACGCTACCGAACATGTTCTGAGAAGCCTGAAAGAAGCCGATCTAAGTAGATTAGAGTAGTTGTGATCCAGAAGCTAAAAACAGAAACTGTTTCACCTATCCGCCCGTCGCCAAAAAGCTCATCTGAATGATTTTCTGATAAATTTCGATATTATCGAGGACAAAGGTTTCGACCAACGCCCCCATCAGCAAAAAGAATAACGCAAACAGGAAGAGATACAGATTAAAGGTAAACACCTCAAAAAAGCGGCTTGAAGCAAATTCTTCCAAGAGAACATCTTTAGAGATGATCGAACCAGATATCGCTGCCAGGAAATAAGACAAGCCTTCGATGATCATGTGCGGAAAGACGATGAGCATAATCATGGCAAAGAAAAAGAAAGGGCTCTGCCCGGCAAAGAGGGCGGCATTTTTTGCCGTCAAGCCGAAAATGGTGCCCCACACCGACGCATTCCAGGTAATGAGCAGGATCGCCCCATCGCCTGTGAGGAGCGCTAAGACAAAGCAGGCAACCAGCACCATAAAATTATTGCTCAGCAGGCTGAAAAAAAGGTCACTGGAAAATGTGGCAATGGCGGAGCCGGCAAATCCCTGCCCGAAGCGGATTTCCAGCTGCTCGCGAAAGAGCGTATTTGTCTGCAAGCTGGGCAGCAGGATCGTTCCCAGGGAATAGACGAGCAGAATGCCCAGAAACAAAAAGACGTAAATGCGGACGACCTCCACATCATCCCGCCACAAGCTGCGCAGATAGGTCTGCTGCTCGATCCGCTGCCGGCGCAATTGGATGTCAAAAATTTTGTAGAGCTCGGGCAGCAGCAGCAAGGACGTGAACGCCACCGCGACCAGAGCCGGATCGCCGGGAAAGAGCACGGAAGCAATGAGAATGCCGATGACCGAATAGATGACCCCCAGAATGAAAGCATATCTGCCTTTGCTTTTCAGCCAATCTTCCGGAAAGACGTGTTCTAAAACCATCGCTCAGCCTCTTTGAAAAAAGAAGGCGATAATTATTTAAATAACTTCCGTTAGAAAGAAATGGTAATCGGAAGAACGATGTTTCTCGTAAAAACGGTAGAAAATTAAAGATTGAGAATAAACCAGTAAATACCCGAGAAAGCCATGATTACAAACCATATTAAAACAGTATTGCTCTTAGGGGGGCTGACGGGACTGCTGCTCTTCATCGGGAGAGCGATCGGCGGGCAGCAAGGCTTGCTCATCGGCTTGATTCTGGCCGGAGCCATGAACTTCTTCTCCTATTGGTTCTCTGACAAGATCGTCCTGTTTATCTACCGGGCAAAAGAAGCAGATAAGAAGCAATATGCCTCGCTCTACGCGCTCATCAAAGAAATCACCAAGAGTGCAGAACTGCCCATGCCCCGAGTATTCATCGTCACCACGCCGCAAGCCAATGCCTTTGCGACGGGAAGGAATCCGAAGCATGCAGCCGTAGCCGTTACCACGGGCATTCTGCAGCTTCTGAACGAGAAAGAGCTCAAAGGTGTTCTCGCGCATGAAGTAGGGCACATCAAGAACCGCGATATCTTGATTTCTTCCGTCGCGGCGATGCTTGCTGGTGTTATCTCCTATATTGCCATGATGGCCCGCTGGGGAGCGATTTTCGGCGGCCTAGGCGGCAGGGATGAGCAGGGCCGAGGCATAAACATCCTGGAGCTGCTGGTGCTGTCCATCATTGCCCCGCTCATGGCCATGATCATTCAGTTCGCCATTTCCCGCAGCCGGGAATATTTGGCTGATGAAGCCGGAGCGCGCTTCTGCAAGGATCCGGAAGGCTTGGCTATCGCTTTAGAAAAGATTCATAGTAATGTGGCGCACCATCCGTTTCAGGCAGTAGGAACGACGGAAGCCACGGCGCATTTATTCATCCACAACCCATTCACGGCGAAGGGGCTGGTTAGCCTGTTCTCCACGCATCCGCCGGTGGAAGAAAGGGTGAGAAGGCTGCGGGCGATGAAAAGGTGAAGGAAGAAAGCCAAGAACAATGTCGATGCCTGCAAAACAATTGATAAGCCGATTGGTGGAATATGCAAGCATAGACACTCAATCAAGCTCTGCTTCTTTAACGTGCCCGAGTACTCGAGGGCAGAGAGATTTAGCGGAATTACTGAGTAGAGAACTCCGAGCAAAAGGATTGAATGTTATTTTTGATGAAAACTACTATGTGTATGCAAAATTATTAGGTTCTGTAAAAAATGCGCCAACCGTGGGGTTTTTGGCTCATCTTGATACTGCGGAAGATGCTCCCGGCAAAGGGGTTGTTCCACATATCCATGAACAGTATTTAGGTGGAGATATTGTCCTAAAAGGGGGGGTAACGATTCCCGCCAGTGACCTGGAAAAATATGTGGGAGACACCATCATAACCTCCGACGGAACAACATTACTGGGCGGCGATGATAAGGCAGGCCTTGCAGTCATCATGACCGCTATTGACATTTTATTAGAAGCAGAAAGGAAACACGGAGACATTTATTTTCTCTTTAATCCCGACGAGGAAATTGGGAGAGGCTTGGATAAGCTCAATCCAAACTATTTTCCCGTGACCGCAGCGTATACTTTTGATGGTGGGGGGAGGGG
>JAUYQE010000115.1 GCA_030695605.1 Nanobdellota archaeon | reverse complement strand
ATCCCCAAACCTGGGTGGCTTCTGGCCATCTGGAATCATTTGGCGATCTGGTTCTTATCACCAAGAAAAGCAAAACCAGAATTCGTGCTGATCATTTCATTCAGGAACAGCGGGGGATGAATGTGGAAGGCTGGACTGCTGCACAAGTCAACGAGCTGCTGCAGAAGCATAAGCTGACGTATCATGGAGAAGACTTCGAAGAGCTCAAAGACTTTAATTTGCTGTTTGAAACGCGGGTCGGTGCAGATACCTCGCAGAAAGGCGTGGCGTATCTTCGCGGGGAAACAGCTCAGGCCATGTTCATGGATTTCAAGCTGGTGGCGGAAACTGCGAGAATGCAGCTGCCTTTCGGCATTGCCCAGGCAGGGAGATGCTTCCGCAATGAGATAGCACCCCGGGATTTCCTATTCCGTTCCCGGGAATTCCACATTGCCGAGATCGAGTATTTTTATCATCCCGAACAGAAGAGCTGTCCGCTGCTGACGGCAGCGCAGCGCAAGCAGAGCCTTCTGTTGCTGGATGCAGCTGCGCAGGAGAAGCAGCAAGAGAAAAAGAAAGGGATGGAAAAGAGCACCGCAGTGAAAACAACCATCGGGGAGATGCTGCAGCGGAAACTGCTGAATGAATGGCATGCCTCCCTGCTTGCCGAGCAGCTGCGTTGGCTGCTGAGTTTGGGCTTCCCTGCCGAAAAGCTGCGGATTCGCGAGCATCTGAAGACAGAACTCTCGCATTATTCATCTGCGACTTTTGATGTCGAATATGAATTTCCTTTTGGCTGGAAAGAAATTGCTGGCATTGCCAACCGCGGCCAGTACGATCTCACACAGCACGCGAAGCACAGCCAGAAAAAGCTGGAGCTGTATGATGAAACGACGAAGAAGAGTGTTATTCCGGCAGTCATTGAGCCGACTTTTGGCCTAGAACGCCTATTCTTGGCGCTGCTGTTTGAAGCATATCACGACGATAAGCAGCGCGGGAATGTCGTCTTGCAACTGCCACCGCGCTTGGCGCCGTACTTCTGCGGCATTTTTCCGTTAGTAAAAAACAAGCCGGAGCTGGTGAAAAAAGCACGCAGCGTGCTTGACCTGCTGAAGAAGCAGTACTTCTGTTTCTACGATGAGTCAGGCAGCATTGGCCGGCGGTATGCCCGAGCAGATGAAATCGGCATTCCCTTTTGCATGACGGTTGATTTTGAAAGCCTGGATGATAATGCAGTAACCATCCGGGATCGCAATACCACCAAGCAAGAGCGTGTTCCTATTGCGAAGCTCCAGGAAAAATTGACACTGCTGTATTGTACATAACATGCTCTTTTTTGCACATGATGCTTAACGACCGATGGGGAAAAGCGCAGATTCTGGCGTTGCTGTTAGCAGCTCTGCTGCTTGGCGCTTTCCTGTTTTATCTGCTGGCGGCTACGCCGCAGATGAAGACGTATAGCCTCATCCTGTTCTTGCTGGTTCTGGTCATTGCTATTGTTTTTATCGCCCTGGCGCTGTGGTCCAAGCCTGCAGCTTTGGAAAAGAAAATCCAGCAGGCCAAAGAACGGGCCAGCACCGCTTCTTTAGACGAGCTGAAGCAGCGCTATCAGGAGATATATCAGCAATATCTGCGTCTGCACGAGCCCGAGAAGCAGAAGTTCTATTCATCTGTCGTCGAGTTGCGGCAGGCCATTGAAGAGCATCTTACCTCGCAGAGGAAGCTTGGCGAGACCATGGTCCAGGCAGCATCGGGAACGTTTGGCGAGAGAAAGCAGCAGTATCAGCAAGCGCAGGAGCTTTTTCAGACGCTTCCCGCAGGGATGCAGCAGGAGCACTCGTTGCATATGGCGCAGGTGAGGGAGCAGTTGGAGAAAGGGCTTAAAGTAAAATAAAAACACCAACTAAACGTTTATAAACCTCTTTCTCTACATATGACAGATGCCCCTCCTTCCCACCTTAAAGCCCAAGAAACGCTATATCGTCTTTGAGATTCTTGCCGAGAAAGAGTTTTCTTTTCCGGAAGTGAAAACTGCCATAGAAGAAGCCCTCCTGCGATTTTTAGGCGAATGGGGCACGGCGAAAGCCTCTCCTTTGTTCGTCAAAGAGAAATATAAAAACAATAAATTTATATTGAAAGTGAGCCATCTGGCGGTTGATGAGGTGAAAGCAGCGATTATCCTCATCAAAAGCATTAAAAATGTCCCGGTGATTATTCGCTCCATAACCGTCTCGGGGACGATTAAAAAAGCCAGTTCCACTAGGTAAGAGGTGTACAACCATGAATCAAAACAAACAGCAGCAGCAAATGATTGACAAGATGGGGTATGACCGCTCCATTACCATGTTCTCGCCGGATGGCAGATTATTGCAGGTAGAATATGCCAAGAAAACGGTGCAGCGGGGATCAACGGCCATTGGGCTGGCCTGCAAGAATGGCGTCGTCTTTGTGACGGACAAGCGGGTTACTTCCAAACTGATGGTTGCTGAAGCTATCGAAAAGATGTTTCGCATTGATGACCACATCGGCGCTGCCGCTGCCGGACTCATCGCTGATGCCCGGGTTCTGGTCGATAGAGTACAGCTCCGCGCCCAGCAGTATTCTGTAACTTACGATGGAAAAATCGATATTCTCTCCGTTGTCAAAGAGATCTGCGATTTGAAGCAGATCGGCACGCAATCGGGCGGCTTACGGCCTTTTGGCGTTTCTTTGCTCGTCGGCGGTGTCGATGAAGATGGAGAGGTAAGGCTGTTCCTTACTGAGCCGTACGGCTTATACTTCCAGTACCGGGCAGCGGTGGTGGGCGA
>JAUYQE010000102.1 GCA_030695605.1 Nanobdellota archaeon | reverse complement strand
GCTATAAGCAATCTGCTCGCCGAGGGTGAGATTCTTGAAGTTTTTCAGCTTGCCCGCAATAAACTGGAAAAAAGCCGCAAACTGCTCTCCCAGCTGTACGAAAGGCTGCTGGAGTTTGGTAAGGGAAATGGTGGCCATGGGTGAGGAAAGGTAAAAATGTATAAAAACCTATTGCTCGGCCTTCGGCGCTTCTGCCGCTGCTTCTCCCAAAGGCTGCTGGCCGGCTTTCAGCACTTTCATGTTGACTTGATGAATAAGACTGGTAATGCGCTCGCCACAGACGGTTTTGCGGACAATGATGCCTTTCTGCCGGCTTTTATTGCGGTCTTTACCCGAATAGCCAACACCACCAGCCGTTAAGATTACTTTGCGGGGCGTTTGGATCCCTTTTCTCATGGGGAATCCCGCGTTGTCTGAGCCACCCGTTATTAAGAATTCGTAGCCGAAAAATCCCAGCTCTTCGCCTTTAACGACGTCCCCAATCTTTTTCCCGTGCAGGCGGTCTGCTTCGGAGCTCTTTACTTCTTTCTGATAGGTTTTTCCTTCTGCTGTTCCTAAAACAAGTTTGACGTCAACCATAGTATTTACCTCCGGATTCCGAGACTGGGCTTATCAGCCTGCGCATGAAGCGGTCTCAGCTGTTATTTTTAGTTTAATATCTAAGGCTTTTTTATAAAGGTTTGTGCGGGGGAAAAAGAAGAAAAGATTAGGGTAGGATAAATCGGCAACGGCTGCTATTTTCGTTTTTGCACTCTTTTTCTTGGAGCCCCCATCATGATTATTCTCTTTACTTCCCTATAAACATCTCCAGGATCCCTATTTCCATCCACTTCCCGCAACAATCCTTTCTTCCGGTAATACGCAATCACTGGCTGGGTTTCTTTCCGATAGACCAGAAAACGCTCCCTCACAATTGCCGGCGCATCATCTTTCCTTTTTGTCAGGGAAGATCCGTCATGATCGCAAACCCCCTTTTTCTTGGGTGGGAAATGATGAACGTGGAACCCATGCTTCTGCTGTACACACACGCGCCGTCCGGAAAGGCGTTCCACGGCTACTTTCTCTGAAACGTCCAGATAGAGCACCAGATCAATCTTTACATCAGCAAACGCTTCCGCCTGCTCCCGATTTCGGGGGAAGCCGTCAAGAATGACTTTTTTCTTGCCACGCATTTCCAGCCGCACCATTTCGACGACAAAATTCGTGGGAACGAGATGGCCTTTGTCGATGTAGGAAGCAATTCTCTTTCCCAATGATGTCCCCCTTTTCACTTCCTCCCGCAACAGCTGCCCCGGAGAGAGGTGAAAAAAGCCCAATTCTTTTTCCAGCCGTTCCGAAAGGGTGCCTTTGCCGCTGCCAGGGGGGCCTAAGAGCATAATGCGCATGAAAAAAGAAAAGGAAATACGGTTAATATAGTTTGCGGCGAAAGCCTCGGCTGCTAACCATATTGAGGATAGAGCCTAACTGTCCCATAACCATTTTATAGAAGAGTTACTTCCTTTACTCAATGATAAGAACCCTCGAACTGATCATTTCGCACGAATCTGCACCCGTCCATGAGCCCATCTTTCTGGAATTGCTGGAAGACATCCACCGCGGGCCGAAAATTCTCTCCGTGCACCGCCTTCTCTACAAGCCAAAGAAAGAACGGAGAGGCGATAAAGAGGTCTATCTTCTCAATAATATGAGAACTGTTGCCTATATCTATGACTGCCGAACCAACCAGCTGCAGAGCATGTGCCGCTACCTTGGCAATTTTAAGGATCCCCGTTTTCGCTGGACGTCTGAGAATCAGGATAGAAAGCCGTTCATTCCCGGCGAGCAGGACAAAGAGCGCTTTGGAAAATATCTGCAGCGGGTGCTTTCTGGCTTGCAGGAACAGCAGCAGTACTTGCAGGCACATCCGGCAATGAGAACCCAGCAGGAACGGGAAAATTATCAGCAGCTGATTCCGCTGGTAGAGCGGATCATGATAGCTACAGCAAAAAAAAAAGCAGCAAAAAGTGGAGCAGTCATCCCATGATCGAAACCCTCCAGTACGCCATTCCGCACCAGAAAGTGCCGCAGATGACTGTGGCAGCCTTTCTGGAAGTGCTTCGCCCAAATAATCAGCCGAGCATTTTTTCCCTGCATCTGGCGGAATTTGAAGCAAAAGAGGTTCGTAGGGGATTTATGCCCATGCAGACGGATTATGAACGGGTAAATCCCCAGACGATCGTCTATGAATACGATTGTAAACGAGAGGAACTACGCCGAATCGCTTTCTATTTCGGAGATTTTCGCGATCCGGACTTTGCATATCCGGAATGCTTGGCGTTTGAAGAAAAAGGGAACGAGGTAAGTGCCATGTCCTTGGCACTTTTTTCCCGCCATGTGCAGCGGGTTCATGCGTGCTTGGGAAGCGAATTGAACGCTCTTCGCAGCAAAGCAGGCCAGAAGCGCGAAACGCTGGAACGGTTTCAGACCTTTGTGTCGCTGCTGGAGAAGATTGTGGAGGGAGAGGGGGAAAAGAATCCATAGCCTGCTACTTTTTCCTCGAGTTTTTATCGCACGGCGTGTGCTCCTGCGGAGCTCTAATTCACGACGACGCGACCACCCCGCGAGCACGCACGACGTAGCTGAGAACGCCTGCATCGACATAGAACCCGTCGCTGCCGTAGTAGACACCCAGCACCAAACACCGCTCAGTGTTCCTAGTCGTGGGAACCCACAACCGAACTTCACGCAGAGTCTGGCCGTTGTCCTTTCGGGAAGCGGCATATTGAAAAACAGTGCCGGCTTCCGCATAACCAGCGCCAAAGAAAGCATCCAGAATGGGCTCGGCATTTCTCGGTATTGGACTAGCATTTCCTAAAGAGGACACCGGCTGCTGGGGAGCCAGAACCAAGTACGACCAATTATCGTCATGGCGAGTGAACGCGGGGATGTCCAGAGCTACTTTTCGAGAACTCCCATCAAGCTCCAGATGGTCAATTCGAGCGTCCAAGCCGGAGCCGTAAGATATTTTAGTGCCGGTGTGCAGCCAGTACTGGTCAAATTCTGAACGCAAAGCGGCAGTGAGAGAGTCCGCTGCGGCATGGCTTTCATTCCGAACACGGTACAGGTGCCGCAGCATTTGGTACCAGAGCACGGAGTTCGGAATGCTGCTGTTGTTTTCAGCAGCATATGCACGCCATTGATCGTGTGTCTTACTTGCGTTATTGTCAAGCAAGGGCAGGAGCTGGACGGAAGGAAGAGTGCAGCCCAAGTACGAAAGGTTGGAAAAAACAAACTCATTTCCTTCGAGAATGGAAATAGCCGGGGCAGTTTTTTTTCTCTGTGCTGCCAAAAGAGCTTCCAGCCGGTTTCTCTGCTCTGGTAAAAGCAAGTCCGGAGAGGTTTTGTCGGACTGCAGGTGGCGAATATAATCGTCTAACTGGCGCTGTCCGCTGGCATCAAGAGCCTGCTGCTGTGC
>JAUYQE010000085.1 GCA_030695605.1 Nanobdellota archaeon | reverse complement strand
TCTATGATGAGTGCTTTCCCATGACTTGGAAAGTTCCTGCCGTTTTCGGGAACTTTTCTTCTTAACGACACACTATAAACTGCCCGGAAGAGCGCCGCAACATATATAAAGATAAGAAAATTCCTCTGTCCTACAAAAGAGCGTGAACTATGGGGAAAAAAAAGCCTTCTTTAGAAGCTTCAGCAAGCCATCATACTGCGGTGAACCAGCATCTGTTTACCGTAAGCATTTCTCTTCTGGTGGTTATCGCTTTGGTGAGCGTGCTTTTTGCAATTGCACCGGAAAGTGTGGGAAGTGCGATAACGGGGGGGACGACTCATATTGGATCACCACAGGTGACGCTTTACGCGCAGGTGGACTACGGCGCCGGCAATTTTCTGGTTTTTACTGCAAATGCTCCAACTTTAAATATTTTGGATAATTATGCCTCTTCTATTAAAGTAGCTGGCGGAGGAATAGCCGTAATCCTTTACGAGCTAGAAAATTATGGTGGGAAATCTCTAACAGTAACGGCAGATATCCCCTCCCTCGTGCCGTTTGTCGTTGAGGGTGGGACTACTTGGGATAATCGAGTTTCATCTTTAAAAATTGTGGAAACAGCTTGTGATCCGGCCGATGGGCGGGATGATGACAATGATGGCGCTCAAGACTGCTCGGATTCCGATTGTTGGGGGACAGCAGTTTGCCAGGAAAAAACTTGCAGCGCTGGGAAAGTAGTGACGTGGAGTTATGAGCTTCCGATGGACCAACAACTCCTAGACTCTTCTGAGGCGCCTTCAGTTATTGGCTGCTGCGCCGCTAACCAATGTGTACTCAGTAATGGGAACTGCGCAGATTTTGGTCCAACTGTACCCTCTGGTGGCTCTCGCATTTGCGATATTGATCAAAATCGGTACGCCTGTTCTCCAGACCAAGATGCTGCCCGCAGCCAGGATGGCAAATACGAATGTGACGGTTCTGCCTCAAAATGGGAAGTCCGCTGTTTTGCAGACACGAAATATTGGCTCAATGAAGACAAGAGCCAAATCTGTGATGGCAATCGCTTTCTGACGTGGAATGAGTGGCAGCAGGATAAACTCTATAATCCTAATGTTCTGGTGTCAAAGCCCGGTTCAGATATTATCGTTAAAGAGCACAACTGCAACAATGGGGCGGATGACGATAATGATGGAAAAACTGATGCGGAAGATGCTGCTGATTGTACTAATCCTAGCCATTATAATCTAAGGAATACAGCACAATTTCAGGTGCAAATCAAAGACGGAGACGGCTTTAAAGTTAACACAACTTCTTTTCTTGAGGTGACTAATGTCTTGGGCTTGAAAGTCTTGAGCTTAAATAACACTTGGGTTTGCGATCCCGGCTTTGATTTAGAAACAGCAACCATATGTTACACCAAAGATGGAAACAAGAAAGCAGTCATTGATTCTCTTACTAAACTCAACCGAATCGGAGAAAAACCGAAGTATGCCGACGGAAATCTTGCAGCCACGAGCACCGTCTTCCTCTATGAGGAGCCCACAACAGCCAGTACGAAGAAAGCCGTTCGCATCACCCTCGTCCGTAACCTTATCGAAACCGCTTTAGAGTTTCCTTTCAACACCTTCGCTGCCAATATTCTTGCGGGCCAGCAGCTGGTGCTCGTCCTTGACGGAGAATTTTACCTGCTCTCGTATGATACAACGCAAGAGCTCTTTTCTTCGCAATATCTGCGATTACAGCATCTCCCCACCAAAACAGCTTACACGGGAGTCAACTACCCCGGCTCCAACTGGTACCTCTTTAGCGTTCTGGGAGGAAAGAAGATTGCGGTCGGTACTTTCGGCAGTAAATTCCTTATCAGCGCTCTTGAACCCGGTGAAGAGCCCGCCGCATATGTTATCCCGTGGAATCTGGCGGAGCAATATGAAGTGAAATTTACCAAGAATACGCCGGTAGAAATTACCGATCCGGCAGCTGTTGGGCAGCTCACCGTCTGTCAGAACGATAATCCCCGCGATCGGGAACAGATAAAAGTCTGCCGAGATAATGACTTGGAAGTCACGTTGCAGAGAGGCCAATTAAAACGGTGGACTTTTGACGGAGTGCTTTCCCCTTTCGCGTTACTCTTTGACATTATTCCCAATACGATGGTAAAGCAGGTATCGATTTTCTCATTATCCTCCCTTTCTTCAACGGAAAAAGAATTGAACTATGACAACTTCATTGATAATATGGTTGCAGGCAGGCGTGTAGCACTGGAATTTCCGAACGGACAATTATATTTGCTGCAGCATCCGATTGCTGATTTCCTCTCTTTGCCCTCTTTGATGCTCACTGACGGCACAACGGCCGTTACCGCTTCTGGCAGCGAAACGGAAGTAGAGCTCTTGCCGCCTTCCCTTGCGGTAGGAAAAATATTCCTCAATCGGCAGTATGGCAGCCCACCGCCGCCTTTCCAAATCAAGGCTTTGCGGTCTGAAGAAGTAGAACCAATTAACTTGCCGCAGCAATTATTCACCTCTTTCTCCTCAACAGGGCAGGCAATCTTCATTGAACCGACCATCGGAACAGTCAAAGTTGCCGGTGATGACCGCAGCCTGTACCAGCCGACGTTTAAGATTACTGCTGATGGAGTTTCACACACGCTGCAGTTTGGCGTTCCGTACGAAGGTGTAGCAGGTAATACCCTCATTTACTATAACTACGCAGAATTTGCTGGAACCACGCCCGTAAAAAAAGCGCTTATTTACCAGTTTTATGATGTCTCTACAGCAGCCAAGCAACATGATTTTACTGACGATTTCATCCGCGTCTTTACCGGCGGTAGGGAATTGGCTTTGAAACTTGGCAGTTCGTACTACTTGCTCGGCCACGAAGGCGATCCCCGGGGCGTGCTGTTCTATAACCCCAATCGCTTGATACTCAGAACATTGGATAGAACGCAGACGTTCCCGGTTCGTGTTATCGGCGAAGTGGCTCGCTTCGAGGTGACAGAGGATCGTATCGAAGTTGAAGTCGACATCGATGCTGGTCTCATTACATTCCGCAAGCGGAAAGCCTTTGAGCCCCTCACTAGAGAAGAGTTTGCAAAGCCGTATTGGGCTGAACTTACGACGACAAATAGTGTTAATCTTGGTGGTACAATACTCCGCATGTGCTATGTTTCTGGGTACGTGGCTTCTTCTGCGGCAAAAGTCTGCTCTGACGACGATACGCTTCCTGCAGTAGGAGTGCTGGTTGATCCCGCAACTGTCGTAACCATTGGTGGTGAGAAGTATGTGATAGAATCCAATGGGCAAACCGGTGCCAATAAGAGAGTCTTCATCAGAAAACTGATTCCATTGAATCCCGATACTCCCTTTACCGCCGACGACTGGCTGGCTTTCACGACGGAAATCGTTGAAAATAGGAAGCCCGTTTTCAACATCAGCAATCTGTTTTTCTTACCACAGGCAACAGACACGCAGCTGCAGAACTTCGGCTTTGCTCCTTATGCGGGCGGGACCACCGAACGGTCCCGCAACGTGCGGGAGATTACCCCCATCTCTTTCAATGGCAGCATTTTCCTCGGTGATACACTCATCTTCCTCACACAGGCAGAAACCGCCGATGAGGAAAAACCGATAAATGCTACGATAAGCGTCCGGCCGTATCAGTACCTGCCGGATAATCGGGAGAAGCTGGAGGTTGAATTAACAGAAGGCGTGCCAACATACTCTTTGCTCTTTGTTTCAACAATTGAGGGGGGGGTTTATAGGTTGGGAACAACTCCTCTTACTAATCAACTGTCTTGGATTGTTTTACAAAGATTAGGAGAAACTGAACCGCTCTTCGCCAAATCTTTCGCCGCCGGCGACATCAAACGCCTTACTCTTGATGGAATTCCCGTCGAAATCAAGCTCGAAAGCATCGGCGATGAAGAAGCAGAAGATGCAACCAAACCAACCGTAACGGTGAAACGAAGTGGCTAAAACAAAGAAGCCGGAACAGAAGAAGATGTGGATTATCGCAGTCATGGCTTTCCTTCTGGTTGCAACGATTGTCGGCATTTACTCCAACTATCAGGCGAGAGTAGGAAAAGCAGTTTTCATCGGTGAAGCGCCATGGATAAGTGGAACCATCGATCTCACCGCCGAAGAAACGGTTACCTTTAGAGTTCTTCCGGATGAAGAGGGCAGAGGAATAACGATAAGAACGGGAACAAGTCCTTATGATGCAGCTCCACAAAACTATACTTTTTTCCTTGCGCAGCTTGACGAGACGGCCTATAAGTATTCTCTCGAGAAGTCGGGGGAAGGGATAGCTCGTGATGTTCTTTCCGTCGGAACTGCTCGTGATAGCTCGTTCATCTATATCGATAGAGAGAATGACGTTGCGGATTTGGAAGTGTTCTCCCAGAACAATCAAATCACCATCAAGAATCTGCATTATATTCAGCCAGGTGCTGCTACTATTACTTTAGTAAACGGCAGTAACGTTTCATATCCATCCATCATCCGTCTGGAAGCGGAGGAAGAATTTACGGCAACTATCTGGGCGAATAGCTCTTCACCGCCTATGCTTCGCGTGAATGTTGGAACACTGACGGATGTTCAGAACCACACAGAAACTAATTCAACCACCGCAACTTTCACCTACACTGCTCCGGCAGAAAGCCAGGCTGTTCTGTTAGATATCACGGCAACGGTGCAGGGAAGAGAAACGCATGCGTACTACACTTTGGCAATAGGTGATGTGGTGTATGCGCTGCAGGAAGCGAACTTCCCCACTACGACTTTGACGCTTCTTGACGAGGCGACGGCGAACTTTACCGTTACTTTTGCAAGAACTCGAGAACTGCAGCCTTTTGCGCTGCCCTGCGAGATTAGTGGCAGCACTTCAGTCAATACGCTCTTTGACGGAACTGCTGTGGAGCGCGTTTACACATATGATACGGCTTCATCTCATCCTCTAGACTGGAATCAGGGGGTTATACCAGACGACTTCGCTGCTTTTAATAATTTCAAAGGCTACTTTGTGCAGCTGCGGGCTTTGGCAGAAGGAGATACGACGACCATCTCTGGGGAATGCACCTTACAAGACCTGCAACCGGTAACCGGTGTGCCGTCTCTGACCTATCTAGGAATTTATATGCTTCCTGTGGGCTGGAATCTGGTTTCTCTGCCCGGGACTATTCCCCGAGCTCTTGCGGAGTTTGCAGCAACTGAAAATGTCCGGCTCTTCACCTGCCAGCAGAATTATGTCTGTGCAGAGCTTCCGATAACAACTCCTCTTACTCCCGGCAAGCCGTATTGGGTCTTCACGGAAGAGCAGCTGCGGTTACGGTATACATTGGAATAAAATTACCTTGAAGAATGAAATCAACCGTAGGAATAACGATAAGTGTACTCTTTCTCCTCTCTTTCCTTGCTGTTACGGCCGAAGAGCAGCCTCCTTCTTTAACGAACTTCCACCGCTTTTATGGGCAGATCAGCAATCTGCCGATCGGAACGTTCACCCTGAAAGCAGTAGTCGGAACAAATATGTATCAGACTGCTGTCGCTGCCGAGGGCTGGTATGGAGTACGTCCGTCATTCAAAGTCTATGGCACAGATGGGCAGCACATCGCTTTTAGCGCCGTTAATTCTTTAGGGACAGCAACTGCTCTCGGCAATGCCACGTTTCAAAGTGCGGCTGTTACCAAGCGTAATTTCACTTTTCCAAGCGCAGCTCCGCCCGCGAATGTTTCGGTTACGGGAAACGTTTCTGCCAATGTTTCTGGGGCAGGCACAAATGGTTCTGCAACCCGAGATGAAGGTACAGCAGAGGGCCGCAGAACCAGCAGAAGAGAATGCCGCCAGGACTGGCAGTGCACGGCCTGGTCTGCTTGTCTCAACAACCGCCAAACGAGAACGTGCGTGGACCGCAACAATTGCGAAGCCAGAAAAGTAGCAGGCAATGTGACAACTATCGTTGCTGTTTCTAAGCCGTTGGAAGTGCAGGCTTGCTTGCCGCAGGCCGCAGGCGCACCAGCGCCAGCAGATACTATCGGCACGTTCTGTGCTGCAGGAGAAAAGCGCTGTGTCGGCAAGCAGCTGCAGCAATGCTCGGGCGACGGCCAGCGGTGGGCGACCCTAGAAACCTGTGCCGTGGGCTGTGATTCGGATATATTAGAATGTAGTATGCCTCCGAAAAAAGAAGCAGAAGTTGCAGTAGGTCTTCCCTCATGGATATACCTGGCCGTGGGCATCTTCATCCTGGCAGCAGGGGGCACGCTTCTGTTGCTTTTCCTGCTCAAGCGGAAGAGAGAATATGGGCCTGCACGGCAATATGTTGCAGAAAACCGTCGCCGGGGGGTTCCGGATATGCAGATCAAGCAGCGGTTAGTGGGGCAAGGCTGGGATCCGGAGAAGGTTGATACGTTATTAAAATAATAGAGAATTTATCGACTATGAGCAAATTTCATCTCATCAAAAACGTCCAGCTTCGAGAAAAAGCACAACTCGTTGTAGCAATTTTTGGAGTTGTGGGTGTTATTATCGCTATTCTCTCGTTCTTTTGGTAAACAGGATTCTCTTTTTGATTATCCCACTTCATTTTCGACAAATTTATAAATAAAAAACGACTTCCACTGTAATGCATGAAAGTGCGCAATGTTCCAAATAATAAGCAACAAGGAGATGAGTTTGAATTGCCTCCCCTGAACGGCTGGGATCCGTCAAAAGATAAAGCCCGGCGGGAGCATGCTGCCGAAGAGCGGGCGCGCCTAGAGCTCCGCCAAAGCCAGGCTGCAGCACGAGAGTCTGGTAAAGATGTTTCTTCTCATGAATCCGTATCCTCTGGAGCGATGAGCTCAAAAGATGCTTCTCCCCAGAAAAGCTTCCTGCACAAAGAGGTGCATATCACGCTGAATGCCGGAAAGCTGGCAAAAGTGGTATTTTTCCTAGCGCTCTTTACTTTAGTATTCTATGCGGGAAGGCTGAGCGTAGGAGGAATGAGCAGCGATATTGGCGTATCTGATTCCGCAACCGCTGCGGTAACGGCTGAAGAGCCCGAAGAGGCTGAGCCTGCCGCGGCAGCTGAGCCAGAAGAAACAGCAGCGGTTACGGGTGCTGCTGCCGCTGAAACAACTCCTTCTGAACCAGAAGAGGAAGCAGCTGTCCCTACAACAGTGGACACTACCACCGATAAAGCGGATGGGGCTATTGTGACCTCCTACTCCAGTGTGGGGGTAACGCTGAACAAAGTAACCCGCGAATGGAAAGAGACCTATGGCCGCATTGTAGAACTGGATTACACGATTACCAATGGCGAATCAGGAACGATCAAGCCGGCATATTTCATGATGACGGTCGAAGGCTATGATTTTGAGAAAAAGATGTTGCTGGCCAAGAACTCCCAAAGCCTTCCTGCGAAGAGCAAGCTTACGACGCAAGTGCGGCTGCCTTCTCCCGGCTATACGTACAGCCCTGATGTTTCCGGGGATCTTAAAGATGTGACGATTCTGCTTTCTCTCTACGATGCCGGTGGCAGTTTGATGGCGTCATATAGCGGCGCGCATGATTTGAGTGGATGAAGATTTTTTCTAAGAGATCTAAGAAAAAGAGTGGTTTTTGCGAGAATAATACACTCTTCGACTATCTTCTCCTCTAACTCTCCCCCAAATAGCCTTTATACTCGTACTTCTTCGTCTGCATGTCGAAATACTTCTTCATGGTGGCATGTAAGCCGCCCATGCGAAAGTAGAGCTGATCGATGTACATCGCGAGATCTCTAGTCATAACTTTTCCGTACATCTCGCCCAGGAACTTCCCGAGCTTTCCGCCTTTGGCAAAGCGCTTCTGCCAGTCCCATTTGACGAAGCCATTCATGCGGATAAACAGCCGGGCGTGGGTCATGGATTTCTTTCGGCCATTGACTTCCATATCCACATCCCGCACTTCCCAGGCATGGATGCTGATGAGAATATTGTACCGGACAAATTCGGTAACATTCTTCACGAGATCCCAGTCATATTCCTGTTCCGCACCTTCCGGCGAGGGCACTTTGTGCTTGAACGACTTTTCATGCCACATATAGCCTTCATTTTTTGCCCAGTCAATGACTGCAGAATAAAAGCCGTCGAAATCAAAGACGCCTTGGTAGCGCAGCGTAATCGTCGGCAAATTGACATCTTCCATGTGCAGAAGCAGGGGAAGAGGTTATATAAACATTTCTGCGGCCCGAAAGAAAAATCAGCAAACCCTATTTAATCAGACCCTCTCAAACCACACCCCTACTTTCTCCTTTTTCACTACAACCTCTTTCGCATGCAGATATTTTTTCTTCGCTGCAGTCGTCCCCAAAACAAACTCCACTGCACCAACTTTCTCCTGCAATTCTTTGTGATGCGCTGCCAGCATCTTTTCCAACTCTTTACCCACTTGCACCACGAGAGAAATCCGGTCTTTCTTCTCCATGCCGGCTTCTTTCCGGAGCTGCTGGATGGCTCTCGATATTTCGCGGGCATACCCTTCCGCTTCCAAAGCGGGCGTTCTGGCCACGTCCAGATACGCAACTCCGCCGTTACGTAATTCCGTCGCCACCAACTCCGAAGGGATCTGATTCTCCACCAGCACCATCTCTGGCGTGAGCGCATACTCTTTTCCGGCAGCACGAAGCGTATACATTCTTTTCCCGGCAAGTGCCGCATACACGTCTTCTTTCGGCGCTTTGGCAAATGCCGCTCTGACTGCTGGCGTATCCTGCTTGAAGGCTGCTCCCACTTTTCCCGGATTCAACGTGAGAGAGAAAGAGACGCCTTTCATCTTTTCCCGAACAGAAATCTGCTTCACGTTTACTTGGCGCTTGATTGATCCTTCAAACAAAGCCACTGCATCTCGTACCCGTTTCTCTCTGCTGACGACGGTCAGTTCTGCTATCGGCCAGCGCACCCCTAATTTGGCGGTCTCCCGCGCTGCCAAAGCTCCTTGCATAATCTCCTGTGCCATACTCATAGCTTCTTCGACTGCTGGCACAAGCAGCTTCTTCTGCATCGCCGGCCAAGCAAAATGAGAAATGCTTTCTTCTTGCAAGGTAAATGCTTCTTTGAGATTGAGGTACATCGCTTCGCAGATGAATGGTGCAATGGAACTGAACATTTTCAGTACATCCAAGAGAACAGTATAGATGGTAAATACGCAGGCTTCTTTCTCCGGCGGGCTTCCAGTTGAGCTTTTCTCGCGGATCATCTGGATGTACGTCCTGCTCAGTTCCAGGAACAGCTCTTCCAGCGGCGCGATACACTCGTCGAGGCGGTACCGTTCGAGAAGCTCCGTCACTTTCTGAATGGTTCCGTGCAGTTTGGAAAAAATGTATTTCTCTTCCGCGCCAAACGCTGCCTGCATGTCTTTCAGATGCAGTTTTTCCGGATTAATCTCCTGCTCCTTTGCCAGATCAATCAGGAACTTGTGAAGGTTCCAGAGAATCAGCATATTACGGTGCTTCACCGCACATTCTTCCCAGCTGAAATTGCTGTCCTCTCCCGCATGCGTCTGGCACATGTAGTATCGCAGCACATCTGCGCCATGCTTGTTGATAACTTCATATGGAGAAATAATATTGCCGAGAGATTTCGACATCTTCTGCCCTTCGATGTCCGTCACAAAGCCGTGCATGTAGACGCTCTTGAAAGACGGCTTGCCCAACGCCAAGAACGAAGCTACCAGCAGCAGATTGAACCAGCCGCGGATCTGGTCTTTTCCTTCAAGAATAAAATCAGCTGGGAAGAATTGCTCGAACAGCTCTTTTTCCTGCGGATAGTTCAGGCAGTTCCACGAAGTCGTGCCCGCATCGATCCAGACATCCAGCACGTCGGGAATTCTTCTGAAAGCCTTGCCGTTTTTCTGAATGACAATCTGGTCAATTTCCGGGATGTGCATCCCTTTGGCTTTCTGTCCGGCCAGTTTCTCTAGCTCTTTGACTGAGCCGACAACGATATACTCACCATCTTCTGCTTGCCATATGGGCACGGGTGTTCCCCAATAGCGCTGCTTGGTTATAGAGTTGTCCCGCAAGTGCTCCAGCCACGACTGGAAAGCGTTCTTGGCTGCACTCGGATGCCAATAGATCTTTTCGTTTGCGGCCAGCATTTTCTCCCGCAGATCTTCGACTTTGAAGAACCACTGTTTGGTCGTCCGGAAAATGACGGGCTCATGGCTGCGCTCGCCGTGGGGGTAATCATGGACCACCGTTTCTTTGGCCAGCAACATATCTGCATCGTCA
>JAUYQE010000061.1 GCA_030695605.1 Nanobdellota archaeon | reverse complement strand
TTTGCAGCAGGCTCTGTAACGATTTGTTTCAGAGAATTCTTCAGCTCTTTCTGAGCCAGAACTTCCAGGAAATACTCTTTTTCTTCGACCATAAAACACCCCAAATGCTTATACGCCGGCAGCACTATTTAAAGATTATGGAGCGCAACAAGGCCTAGAAAAGTTCTCTTCCGCAGCCGCTTTGCAGACCGCGGCTTTCTCGTCTTTTACGACGTCTTTGAATAAGATAGTGCTGCGCTGAATCTGCATCGGAACCAGCTCCCAATGCAGGCGCTCGCCAGCAACCTGGATACGCACATAATTCTTGGTACGGGGCGTTAACATTCCCGTTCCGGCGTCAAGGCGGTACTCATCCCGCCAGCTGCCGGGGTGAATGATCACAGAATGCTTCCGCTCTTCAATATAGGTGGTGTGAACATGGCCCAAAATCAAGAGCTTATAGCGGCGCACCAGATGCCGCTTTTTCCGCTTAAAGAGATGGATAATATCATTCATGTCAAAATGCTGCTCCTTGCTCTGCCGCAGCTTGTGCAGCATCTCGCGGGTGATTTTTTGCGAAATCGAATAGGTGGGATCTGTCAGCGCCCGGAAGGGATAGTAAAAGATGCTGCTGAGCACAAATTTCAGGGCGGCGCGGCTGATTTTCTTGGCAGCAGGGCGGTGATATTGAAAGAGCGTCACTTTTGGGAAGATCCGCTCCAAGAAAGGATGCTCTTCTTTGATATTCATAAAGCGATGCAATAATCCAAAAGTCCAGGGAGGGTTGAGAATGTTTTTCCCATGATAGCGGACAAAGAGCCGCTGCAGGTTGAGCCGGTTTGGCAAATCATATTGCTGGCCATGCTCGATGTAGACCTGGTGCTTTTTGTACACCCACGAGAATTGTAGGGGTTCTGGTGCCTTAAGGATGATGTTCAATTCCTGCTGCACTTCCGGGTACACCAGCTCATAATCATGGTTTCCGATGATAACATACAGCGTTTTCTGCGGCTGCTGAACAAAGAAACGCAAAGCGTTGAAAACGGGAGCATGAGCTTTTTTGATCAGATGCAGTTTTTCTATGGAAATGTCCGGAGTAATGTGACGAGGGTAAGTGGTTTTTCCGTCTCTAAATACAGGGCATTTCAAGAAGTCAAAAGTATCTCCATTCAGCACCAGATCGACGGGCAGGGGTTTTTCTGCCAGCGAGCGGATAAGCGCCGAAAGAGCTGTATCGCTAATAAAATCGTCGGTTAAGGTGCCGGCGCCCATTTCAATGTCGCCGAGAATGATGAGTTTTTTGTCTATAGAGGGCATGAGTTGTTAAATATACAGATTTGAGAAGACGTTTTATTTATAAACGTGCTGGAAAAAAAAGAGGTGAGAAAAAAACCGTTCAATAACTCTTCCCAAAGTAAAACCAGCGGCTGGCTTTCTGGCCGCAGAGGAAGCATTTCTCGTCTTTCATCTTCGGCTGCTGCAGCGGCGAGTTTAAAGATTTTGCCGTCGTCTTTCCTTTGAATTCCTCTTCGCAATCCGTCATGCCGCACCAGGGGCCGTACAGCAGCTTTTTCTGTTCGAGAGCCTTTTCCGCTTCTTTTCTGGACGTGACATGGGCAATGCTATCGTGCAGGTGCTTCTCGGCTTTGGCATACAGATCCTGCTGGATTTTTTCCAGCAATTGAGGAACGTCCTCTTTCAGCTTCGCTAAAAGAACTGCTTTTTTCTCGCCCGTATCCCGGCGGGCCACCATCGCTTGTTTCTTGGCCAGATCTTTTGGCCCAATCTCTATACGAAGCGGTACGCCTTTGATTTCCCATTCATTGAACTTCCAGCCGGGAGAATATTCTTCGCGATCATCATAATGCACGCGCACGCCTGCTTTCGCCAAAGCATCGCGCACTTTAGCGGCTTCCTGCAATACTTTTTTCTTGGAATCGTCAAAATAAATAGGAACGATGACAGCTTGCTTTTCGGCGATCCGCGGAGGAAGCACGAGACCCCGGTCATCGCCGTGCATGAGCACCATCACGCCGATACTTCGCGTGGAAATGCCCCAGGAATTCTGCCAGACGTATTGCTGCTGCTGCTTTTCGTCAGTGAACATGATGTTTTGGGCTTTGGAAAAATGCTGCCCTAAGTGATGGGACGTAGCGCCTTGCACCGCTTTTCCGTTAGGCAGGAAGGCTTCGACGGATAACGTATATTCAGCGCCGGCAAATTTTTCTGCTTCCGATTTTCTGCCTGCCAGCACCGGAAGAGCATATAATTCGCGGAAGACCTGCACATACCAGTCGAGAATTTTTTCCGTTTCCCTGACTGCCTCATCCATGCTTGCGAAGCAGGTATGCCCTTCCTGCCAGAGGAATTCGCGGCTTCTGAGAAAAGGAACGGGATGCTTGAACTCCCAGCGGACCACATTGCACCATTGGTTCAGGCGCAGCGGCAGGTCTTTATACGAACGGATCCAGCGGGCATACGCCTCGTACATGATTGTTTCTGAGGTGGGCCGAATCGCTAACCGTTCCGGCAGTTTGGTATGCCCACCGGTTTCCACCCACGCCACTTCGGGAGCAAAGCCCGCCACATGCTTTTCTTCTTTGGAAAGCAGGCTTTCGGGGATGAGTAAAGGGAAGTACACATTCTTGACGCCATCCGCTTTCAATAACTGGTCGAAGTACTGCTGCACTTTTTCCCAGATGCTGTAGGCAGCCGGCCGGAGGATATAGCAGCCGGAAACCGGGCCGTAGTCGATCAGTTCCGCCTTCTGCAGGACTTGCGTATACCATTCGCTGGGATCGTCAGATTTCTTGGCGGTAAGGCCTTTAGTATCTTTCGGAGCGGTGTTTTTGGAGTCTTTTGAAGCCATGGGGCAGGAGAAGTGGACAGAATTTTATAAACGTTTGTGAGAAGATTGTTCCCTAGAAATTGGAAAAGAGCAGCCTACTCTGCATTCACTCCCCTTCGCCCGTCCCTTCTTCCGGCAGGGGATGCCGTATTCTTCCCAGATATTCCTTAAAATTAAACCCCCGATACGTCGGGCTTTCCTCATTATGACAGTTTCTGCACGTCTGCTCGTCCGGAATGAGCAAGCCGTTGGCAATAGCCTGATCGCGATCACTCATGATGCGCATGGAGCTGTAATCTGCGCCCGGCCCATGGCAGGATTCGCATTGCACGCCTCGGGTGGGATTAAAGCTCTCCCGGAGATTATCTGATGAGACATTATACGCCGTCTGATGGCAGCGCAGGCATTCATCCGACCTTTGCGGAGAAATAATTCCCAGCGGAGCGCCGATATCCAACGCTTCTGAACTTGACAAGATTTCATAAGCACGAGCATGCGCCGACGCTTCCCAAACAGCCATTTGATTGCCCAATCTCCCGCTTCCATGGCAGCGGGCATTGCCGCAACGATCGACGCCCACGTAGTCGTGATGTTCCATTTCCTCTTCTGGAGGATATTGCGAAGAACTTGGTGAGAAAACAGATACTACTCCATAAGCCACCGTACCGGCCCCAATAGTTGCCAGCACTTCTACGCAAGACGCACTAAGAGCTGCGGCGAGGACGGCTCCTGTAAGGCTTTTCATGCTATGAAGAATATTGGCGAACTTAATAATCTTTTGTACGCCCTTAAAGTAACAGATCTATACAGAATATTTAAAAACAGCCCTACAAAAACAAGTCCATGAAACGGCTATTTGTACGGCGGGATGTGTTGCTTCTTGCAGAGCGGGAAGGAGAAGTTGAAGTGTTCAGAGAACTGCCGGATTTTCTGCGGCAAAGCCCCTTTACCGTCAATCCCTACTACCGTGATCCATTTCGGTGGAACTATATCAAACTGCTTCCCGCTAAAAATGATGAAAGGGTAGAGCACACTCTCTCTTCCTTTCACAAAGATAATGTAGTTCACGCTCTCTGGAGCGGCTATCGGTCTTGCCTTACTCTGGATGAAAAGACCCAGGAACTGTTCCGCTTAAAAGGAGTCGCTTTGGGACCCAAGCCCTGCTGGAACGAAAAATTTAGTGGAGTAGAAGGCGGCCAGTTTCTGCGGAATGCCCGCTTTGAGAGAATCTATTCTGATCGG
>JAUYQE010000054.1 GCA_030695605.1 Nanobdellota archaeon | reverse complement strand
CTAGAAATACTTGCCGCAAAGCTGTATCTTTTGCAGCAAGAAGCCAGGGCGCAAGAGCTGGCAAAGCTTAAAGGAAAGCAGAACTCCATTGAATGGGGGAGTCAGATACGCTCATATGTTCTTCATCCTTATCAATTGGTAAAAGACCACAGGACCAATGTGGAAACCTCAGAAACCGCAGCCGTGCTGAACGGAGAACTCAATGCGTTTATTGAAGCCGAGCTTATTTTGAAGAATGATTAGTTTCCAAAAGGTTACAAAGATATACTCTCCAAGCAGCATCGCTCTTTCCGATGTTTCTTTTGAGGTAAAGCAGGGAGAGTTTGTCTCTTTCGTGGGAAAATCAGGGGCAGGTAAAACTACGCTCTTAAGGCTTCTTTGCGCAGAAGAGCGGGCGACCCAAGGAACTGTATTTTTTGAAGATCAGGATGTTGCCAAGATCCCAGCTTCCCAGCTTTCGCACCTAAGGAGAAAAATAGGGACGGTGTTCCAGGACTACAAGCTGTTGCATTCAAAGACCGCGTATGAGAATATTGCCTATGTGATGGAGGTTATGGGAGCGACAGACACAGAGATAGCCAGGGATGTTCCCGGGGCATTGGAAATCGTAGGATTGCTTTCTCGGAGTCATCACTATCCCCTTCAGCTATCAGGAGGTGAAAAACAGAGGGTTGCCATAGCCCGCGCCCTCATACACCGCCCCGAAGTGATTGTCGCAGACGAGCCGACCGGGAACCTTGACCCCTACCACACCGCAGACATCATTCGTCTGTTGGTGAAGATTAATGAATTGGGTACAACCGTGATTTTAGCAACACATAACAAGGAGGTTATCAATCACTTGGGCAAGCGGGTGATCACCATAGAAGAAGGAAGGGTTGTGCGAGACGAAGAACGGGGAAAGTTTATCTTATAATATTGTATGTTTACAGCTACGCTACAAAGAATTGTGCGGTCTGGGTGGGAGAAGTTCTCCAGGGATACGAGCTCGTCTTCTGCCGCCCTTTTGGTTATGGTGATTGTGCTCTCTATAGTCACTTCTCTATTCTTTTTGCAAGGCGTAGGGTCCTTCCTTATTCAAAGTCTGCGGGAATCCGTTGACGTGAGCACGTTCCTAAAAGACTCTGCTCCCGCCGAGGATATTGAAGCACTACAACAGTCCCTTGTTGCTCTTCCTGAAGTGAAAGAGGTTGCGTATGTTTCCAAAGAAGACGCTTTAGTGCAGTTCATGGAGCGTCACAAGCAAGACCAGGTTATTCTGGATTCTTTGGATGCCATAGGCCAAAATCCCTTGTTGGCGTCTTTGAATATTAAGGCATGGGATCCTGCTTCCTTTGGAAAGATTACAGCGTTTCTGGAAACCACGCCCCTCGCTTCTATTATTCAGAACGTGGACTTTCACGAACGGGCGCCCGTCATTAGCAGGCTTGCTGCCATTACTTCTGGAGTTCGCACCGGTATGCTGGGAGGCAGCATATTTGCGGGCCTCATTGCGGTTTTGGTTGCGTTTAACACCATACGCCTGACCATTTACAGCTCTAAAGAAGAAATAGAGGTGATGCGTCTGGTAGGAGCTTCCAATATGTTCATACGAGCACCGTTCTTGCTCCAAGGTATAATAGTGGGCGGCCTGGCATCCGTGATAACGTTTACTCTGCTGGTTCCACTGACGCTTTTTTTAAGTTCCAAACTTGAGACATTTGTTCCTCAATTCAGTTTGTTTGAATATTTCATGAACAATTTCTTCATGATTTTGTTCTTGCAGCTGTTTGTGGGCATTGGTTTGGGAGTTCTCTCTAGCCTCATTGCTATTAGGAGGTATTTGAAGGTTTAGGACTTGCAAAAAATAAAATCTTGTGATAGTTTTAGTGGAGTAAAGCAAAGTAAAGGAGTCCGCCATGGCAACTATTGCCGACCGCGTCTTTGGACTCGCGGTACAGCAGTTTGGGATGAAGAGGAATAGTCTTTCCCGGACTACCGATCTTGACAGCCTCGCACGGAATCCTGAAGATTTTGGGTGGTTCATCCGCGCTTTGGAGAGGGAATGGGGGATTAGCATCCCAGAGAAAGAGCAGTTGGCTCTAGACACCTTAGGAGACCTCATATCTTGTGTATATGAGAAGGTTCAAACGAAAAATGATGGAAGAGGGAATCAGCCTCCCAACCACCAAATCGCAGTTTAGTGACCCGCCCCATAGAGCTTTGGCGGGTTTTTTATTTGATTTTTTGAGGAAAATAAGCTAGAGTAGCCGCATTGCCGGGTCATCTAATGGTAGGATAGCGGACTCTGAATCCGTTCATCTTGGTTCGAATCCAAGCCTGGCAGCACTTCGTCGCTTCCGCTCCTCAGTGCCTTCGGCCCTATATAAAGGCGACGAAGTCGCTGAACGCAGTGAAGCGCTACATTATCCACCCTGTGCATTTCAGATATGCACACACATGAAGTTTAAAATGCTCTGGAAGATTTTACTTGTCCTCGTTTTTTTTCTGCTCTTCACTTCGTTTTGGGGTTTTTATATTTCCGTGAAGCCACCGAAAATTATTTCTGAAATAACCCCAAAAGACTTGGGGCTTGATTATGAACAGGTGACTTTTACCACCGCCGATACTATAAAAATAGCTGGGTGGTGGATTCCCGCGAAAATGGCGGAGGCTAAAACCATTATTCTTCTGCACGGCTATCCGGCGGACAAAGGAGACATTTTGCCCGGCCTCGCATTTTTACACAAAAAATACAATCTTTTATTATTCGACTTTCGTTATTTAGGGCAAAGCGAAGGTCGCTATTCTACTGCAGGAGCGAAAGAAACAGACGATCTCCATGCGGCAATTAATTTTCTTAAGTCCCGCGGCGTCAGCGAAGCAGGCGTATGGGGATTTTCTATGGGCGGCGCAGTTGCTTTAATGACCGCGGCAAAAGCTCCGGAAATCAAAGCGATTGTTTCCGAATCAAGCTATGCGCGGCTTGATTTAATGGCACCGGCGCTTTATCAGATACCACTTTTAAAATATCCGCTAGCAAAGCTCACGCTTCTTTGGGCAAAGCTTTTCTTAGGCATTAATGCGAGCGACGTTTCGCCAATGGAATCGGCAACAAAGCTTAGCATTCCAATCCTCTTAATCCACTCAACCAATGACGAAGTAATTTCATTCAGACATGCCGAGCTGCTTCAAGAAAAGCTAAAAAATAATCTAAAAACTGAATTTTGGTTTGAGGAAAATCTTATCCACGGACAATTTGGCGGTGAATATCAAAAAAGAATTGAAGATTTTTTTGAAAGAAATCTATGACAAAGAATGTTTTCGAACGTCTCGTTGTCAATGCGGTTGCAATGTTGCCCGTACGAGTGCGAGAAGCGATGAAAAATGTGGCAATTGTGATTGAGCAAAAACCACGCCGAAAGAAATCAAGCGAAACCGGCATTAAAAGGCACGAGGTATTATTGGGCCTTTATGAAGGTATTCCGTTAACGGGGCGAGATTCTGGATATTTTGGGGTGCTGCCAGACAAAATCACAATTTTTCAAAAACCGATTGAGGTGTTAAGTGAAGGGGATGAGGAAAGTTTGGCTGCACTGGTACGCGAGGTAGTGTGGCACGAGATCGGCCATCACTTCGGTTTGAGCGATTCGGAGCTTGACATCCTCGAGAAAAAGCGAAAAAAGCTTGCCTGCTGATAGGCAGAAAAACAATCGGAGTAAATTTCTCTTTATATTTCAAAGAACTATTGCTATAATTGCCTAACATTATGACTACTCCAAAGTATCTTACACAAATTTCCTTTATCGGGCTTGTTGTCGTCTTTATTCTCCTTTCAAGTGTTGTTGGATTTGTTACTGACTGGTGGTG
>JAUYQE010000047.1 GCA_030695605.1 Nanobdellota archaeon | reverse complement strand
ATGGCCTATAAAAAGGATGTCGACGATGCCAGGGAAAGCCCTTCTTTAGAAATCATGCGCTTATTGCAAGAAAAAGAAGCAAAACTCTTCATTTATGATCCCTATGTTCGAATTAAAAATAATGTTGCTAGCTTTAACGATTTTCTGAAGAAATCAGATTACGTTATTCTTGCTACAAACCATACTCAATTTGCCAAATTGAAAATACGAAAATTGAAAGAGGATAACATTAAAATAATCATCGATGGAAGAAATTGCTTGGACAAGAAAAAGATTCAAAAATTAGGAATAGTCTATAAAGGAATTGGACGTTAAAGAACTCTCCTACCCCACATACATCTTCAGCTTATCCCTGTCCAGCTTCCAGCCTTCTGCGAGCCTTCCGCTCCGTTTGTAATATTTTATCAGCCGCATAATCTTGGAATCAGTAAGCTGCATCCCTCGTAAAGCCGTCTTGTCCTGGCGGTTCTTTTCCTGATGCTGCTTGATGGCAATGAGCTTTTTGATGAGGCTGAGGAGGTCTTCCGGCAAGGCTTTCAAAAGCTTGTTTTCATCGAGAATAGTGGTTATTTTCTTATAGGTAAGGGCCTGGACACTCTGCACACCGTACGTATCCCGTAAGACCAGGCCGATTTCCGAGGGCGCTTTTCCGGCTTTGGCAAATTTCACGACGAGCTTTTCTACTTCTTTCTCTTTGTACGGCGCCCAGGATGCTACCTGCTTCAAGGGGCGTTTACTGCCGGATTTCCCTTTCCGCCGGGAGTGCATGCGTGCCATTTTGAATTGTTTATTTTCCTTGCTTGAGAGTATATAACGGAGAATAAGCTTCTCCAGCATGCGCAAGCCATAACGACCGGCGCATCTCTCGAATAAGCTATAGGAAGGGCGCTTATTTAAAAAGGTTTTGTGGTAGTTTTTATTTTTATGAATTTGACCAGAAAAAGTGTAAAACTATAAAAAGAAACCATACTTCTTAGCTTTGATGGAGATCACGTTAACGCCGCAGCATTTTTACGACCAGAAGTGTTCACTCGTGGACATTTTGGGATGCTTGCGGGCGGAAGGATTTCCGGAAGCCCTTGGTGCGCCTTTTTTGGAAGAGGTGCTCCTGCTTCGTTTTCCAGAGTATGCAGAGAATATCCAGCGGCGTATTGAGTTCTACAAGCGGAAATCCGATGACTCTTTAGAAACGTATTTGGAAAGGCTCATTTTTATGGAACGATACTTTTACGCACAGAGAAGCAGAAAGAGCTGATCTTTAGACTAGTTATGAATGCTCTTTCTTTTCCTGCTTCTCTGGCGTCTCAAAGTGTGGGGTTAAGAAAGCGTCTCAGTCCAAGCCTCGTGCTTTATAGCACGAGGTGAGACGCTTTCCCGCACTTTGAAGACGATCGGCAGAGAAAGCACGTATTTCGTCAAGAAGCTGAATAATAGTAGCCCCGCGCGGATTTTCTTAACGCCTTTTGCTGCATTTCCGTAGTGCGGAGGGTTGAGCGTAGCGAATACCCTCCTCGCTGTTTGGTGCAGCTTTATTAAAGGTGCTGTTCGAACCGCGGTCAAAGCCTTTCGTTTCTGCTGATCCAAAGGGCTCTATCCTAGTCCACTAGACGACGGGGCTATGTCCCTCAGCGGGCTTTACCGTTTTATAAATGTTTTTGCGGGTTTTTCTTTTTTTGCGGGCAAAGTTTTTTATAAGCGCTCCCTAACGCCAACGCCATGATCACCCCTTTTTTATTGGAGCTTTACCGCCCCGCACGGGAACACTTGCTCGCAGCCTTGCAGAAGGTCGTCGCAGAAAAGAAAATTAGTTCCATCAAAGACCTGCATCTTCTTTCTGATGTTTACCATAATTATTTCGAAGAGGCTTTGCACCGCCGGCAATTATTGCCTTATACTGAGGATATGAACATAGCCCTTGCTGCTTTTGGAAACAAAGAGCGGGCTCTTCAGGAGATGTACTCTTCCGTTTCCTATTCCTGCAAAATGAGAACCATCTCTTCTCTGGATAATTTTTTTGAGACCAGCCAAGCACGCCTCACCAGCCAGAAAAAGCGCTTCCACCGCCTGCATGGTCTTGCAGAACGGCATATCCAGCTGGAAGTCATTCCTACGCCGGCTCTCGATGGCAGAAAAGTTCTCCTGCCTTCAACCAAAGTGATCGTTCCGGCGGAAATTCATGGAGACCTTGGCTACCATGTCTATGCGCTGTTTTACTCTTTTCCTCGCAAAGAGCCTTTGCCCGATGAGGCATCACCCGAAAGCCAACCTCCAACCACTGGAGAAAAAATGGCAAAGATGAGCCGACGGGCTTATCCGCCCGTCGATATAGAGCAGTTAACCGACACGCCCTGCTTTTCTTTGGAAGATGCGCTTGACCGCTATACTCATCCCCAAGACGTATGCACCATTGCGTTTGCCCAGAATGCTGAACATTTCCCGCTGGCGGAAACGGCGCTGCCTATTGTCGTAGAAAAATATCTCGCAGCGGTACATCCTGCCTCTGAAAAATCGCCGGAGTAGTTGCGGAAAGTATATATAATTCAGACTATTCTCATTCCCATGGTTGTCGAGGGGCTGCCACCGGGCATCGAAACTCTGCCGATTGCTCCCGACCTGCAGCCGTTGATTGATATTATCCAGCCTTTCTTTTCGCAATTGAGCCTTCTTCTTGGCGGCCTTTTTGGTGTCTACATCCTGCTCTTGCTTGTTCGCATCTATTACGAGCGGAAGCACGTCAGGCTCTTGCAAGATATGCGCTATGATCTCGATGTGCTGAATGAGCATTATGGATTGCCGACGTCCCAGCAGCGGAAAGGATGGTTACGCCGAGCTTTCAGTTCGAGAAAACAAAACAAGAAAAAGTGATGGTATCAAAGAACGTTGCTTATCACGAGTATCGCAGAGAAGACTAAAGAGGAAATCAATGGACTTTTCATCTCTTTTCCGAAGAACCGTTTTCCCCGTCCAGAAACTGCAGCATCGGCTAAGACGAACTGAGGAAGAGAAAGTATTGGAAGAACGGACGAGCAATGCAATCTCCTCCATCGCCGCAGCGCTCGAGATCCCTGTTGCCGAATACTGGCGCCAGATGCCTCTCGTCCTTTGCGAACCGGCTCTTCTTGCTCATTTATCCACAGAAGCCTCGTATGCGCCCTCCCTCAACATCATCTCATACAGCTCGTCAGCAGTTTCTCAGTACACCGTATTTGAGGAAGCTGGCCATTTTCTTCATGCTTCTCTTATCAACGAGATTTTCCATTCTCGATCTGCAGAAGCTGACCCGGTGACTCATTTTTTTGCTTCCAGCAATCGGGAAGCCATCGGTTTTTTTTGTTCCCAGCTTTCCGGCGAAGAAAGAAAAGATACCTACATTGATTTTTGCCAGGACAAGACTCTTGAGGAGGAGATGAGCATGTCTGTGGAAGAAGGGCTGTTTCTCCTCCTGCTGCAGCGCTTCCAGGAAAAATCCCTTGCTGAAAAAAGCGGCGATTTTCTGTATGATCTCATTCGTTCCTCTCTCGAAGAATACCGCCCCCATTTCGAACAGCTAGCTTCTCTTTCCCCGGCAACGCTGTACGCGGCGTTCTTGCTGCAGCTCGAGGAGCAATGCCAACGAACCCCCCCCGATGCTGGAAATGTGGCTCTTGCTCAGGATCCTAAGAATTTTTTTTCAGTATTGCCCCAGTCCAGCAAGCTCTTTTTTTGTCTTCCCGATGGGGTGCAAGAAGACTTGGGGTATCTGGCAGCCCTTCTTGAACATGACAGTTCTTTATTTAATACAGTCCATCACCTCATCGGCTACGATCTCGGCGCAGCCCTCTTCCGGCTGTATCAGGACGATCCCATGTCCGGAAAGCAGCTGGTCAAAGCATTTATGCAAGTGCCTGCGGAAGAAGCTTTGCCAACTTTTTTCGACATGCAGCGAAAAGTGTCCGATGCTGGCTATTCGCCGCTGGAACAGCTGGCGGAGAGCAAATTACAAGAGGAGAAAAAAGAGTAGCTGTTTTCTCCAGGCAAACCTTTTAAAGTGCTGAAGGTTCTTTTCCGCTATGCGCTTTCAAGATGAATTAGCAAAAAGTATTGCAGCTGCTACGAAGCTTTCTGCAGAGAAAGTTGCAGCTCTTTTAGAAATCCCTCCGGATAAAAAGCTCGGCGATTTTGCTTTTCCCTGCTTTTCCCTGGGCAAGAATCCGCACGAGGCCGCACAGCAGCTGAAAGAAAACGTACAGCTGCCGCCGTTCATTGCCCAAGCGGCCGTGGTTGGGCCGTATCTCAATTTTTTCTTTTCCCTGCCGCACCTGGCAGAAGCGACGCTTACAGAAGTGTACCAGCAGGCCGACTTTTATGGCAAGCAGGACCTGGGAAAAGGGAAGAAAATTGTTCTGGAGTTTTCTTCTCCAAATATCGCCAAGCCTTTTGGCATTGGCCATCTGCGCTCCACGGTCATCGGCAATTGCCTGTACCACGTGTTCAGTTTCCTGGGCTATGCCTTGATTAGCGTGAACCACCTCGGCGATTGGGGGACGCAATTCGGCAAGCTGATTGTCGCGTATAAAAAATGGGGGGACCAAGCGGCGTTGGAAAAAGAGCCGGTGCAGCATCTGCTAAACATTTATGTGCGCTTCCACAAAGAAGCAGAGCAGCAGCCGGAGCTGGAAGATGAAGCCCGCGAAGCGTTCAAGAAGTTGGAAGAAGGGGATAAAGCCTCGCTGGAGCTATGGGAGCTCTTTCGGGAGCTGAGCCTGGAAGAATTCCGCAGAATTTATCGCTTTCTGGACGTCGAATTTGACACCTATCATGGTGAAGCATTTTACAATCCTTTGCTGGATGAAACGGTAAAGAAGGTGCAGCAGAAAGATATTGCTACAGTTTCCGAAGGAGCGCTGATTGTTGATCTGCAGAAATGGAACATGCCCCCGCTGATGCTCCGCAAATCGGATGGGGCAAGCACGTACCATACCCGCGACCTGGCTGCGGCTTTTTATCGGCTGCGCCATTACAAGCCGGCGAAGATAGTTTACGTCGTCGGCTCCGAACAGAAGTTGCATTTTCAGCAATTGTTCACGGTCTTGGAATTAGTGGGCGTTAAAAAAGATCTCTTCACGCATGTTGATTTCGGCCTGTTCCGCTTCCCAGAAGGCAAAATGTCGACACGAAAAGGCAATGTTATTTTCCTAGAAGAAGTGCTGGATAAAGCGGTGGCGCTGGCCCGGAAGATCATTGAAGAGAAAAATCCGGCTTTGCAGCACAAAGAAGAAGTTGCGAAGCAGGTGGGTGTCGGCGCTATCCTCTTTGCAGACCTCAGTACGGACCGTATTCGGGACGTGGAATTCAGCTGGGAGAAAATGCTTTCATTTGAGGGGGAGACTGGCCCGTACGTGCAGTACACGCATGCGCGGGCCTGCAGCATCTTGCGGAAAGCGCAGAAAGAACATAACCTCGGCGTTTCTCCGCTGGTGAACTTTGCGACGTTTAATCTTGAGGAAGAGCGGGCGGTGCTGGCGCTTCTGATGGAGTTCCCCAACGTGCTGCGGAAAGTGGCTGAGACCTACAAGCCGCATCATCTGGCGCAGCATCTGATTGCGTTATCACAGGCCTTCAACGAATTTTACCACAAATGCCCGGTTATTTCGGAGCAGATGCACACGATGAAATGCCGTTTGTTGCTCGTGCAGGCCGTGCGGCAAGTGTTAAAAAACGGGCTGCAGCTCTTGGGCATGAAAGCGCCGGAGGAGATGTAAATTTCAGAATGGCTCTTTTCTTTATCACCGGAAACGAGAACAAAGTACGGGAAGTGCAGCGGATTCTTCCTGACGTCCAGTCTATTGCTCTGGAGCTCGATGAGATACAGGATCTCGATCCCCTGAAAATTATCGCTGCAAAATTACGGCAAGCCACCGAGCAGCGGGATGGCGAGTTCTTTGTGGAAGATTCCTCGCTGTATCTGGACTGCCAGAAGGGCTTTCCCGGGCCGTTGATCAAGTGGCTGCTGCAGGCAGTTGGGCATACCGGCATCGTCGAGCTGGTGCAAAAATATGGCAACTCTCGCGCTACGGTAAAGACAGTTATCGGCTACAGCGACCGGAAAGACATCCACTTTTTTGTCGGCGAATTGCACGGGCAGATTGTCCCGCCGCGGGGCAAAGAAGGCTTTGGCTGGGACCCTATTTTTCAGCCCGATGGTTTCCTAAAAACCATTGGGGAAATGACACCGGAAGAGAAAGCGCGCATCAGCATGCGCTCCAAAGCGCTGCAGGCGCTGAAGCAGCACCTCGACAAAAGAAAGGCAACAAGAGAATGAGCATCATAATCTCCAGCCCCCTCTGCCAATTGAATGGCGGGTGCTTGGGCTGCTGCGGGCATAGTTTTCCGTCGGTAAAGAAAGTGCAGCAGGCTGTGGAACAGAATACCCAAGAGTTTCTCACTGCAGCGCCGCAGACGAAGAAAGAATTCTTGCAGTTCCGTGACCGCCGCCGGCCGATGGACTTGCGTCACGGCGTTTGTAGGAATGCCGTTTCTTTGCACGGCTGCGTGCTCTGCCCGCTGCATCCGGCGCGTCATGACGGCGATGATCTGCGCCAAGGGCATTGTGACGTGAATTATTTTTGTGCGACTGCCAAGAAATTTGCGCGCTGGACGAAGGAACGGCAGGATGCCTTTATGCGGTTTATTACCGACAAGAAGCTTGATGTGTTTACCTACTCGCTGCTGATGGATAAAGGAAAGTTGCTGAGGGAATTTGAGAAAAATAATCTTTAACGGTGCTTTTTGCTCTTCACGGAAACAGTTCAAACCGTCGCAGCAAGTAACCGCTGAAGAAGATCTCAAAGACCGAAAGCACGATGCCGATGGTGGGAAAGAACGCGAGCAGGTTTGCCGGTAAAGTATTGTACGAAAACAGGCTACTCAGCACGATGAACAGAATAAAGCTGAACACGTGATACACGGGAAGGACGTACGTTATTTTTCTCTGCTGCTGGTGCCAGAACGTAAAAAAAGCCATGATATTGAGCAGGAAAAAGAGCAGGGAAATGACTGCTAGCGTATTCAGGTAAGCAAGGGGTGGTATCAACAAAAATGGCAATACCCCATCAACCACGCCCAGGCAGCCGAAGAGCAATGCGATAAAGAGATAGAACTTCAGGAACCTCTTTTTCTGCGGCATGGGCAAGAGATGTTTTTAACGTTTATATGTTTTCTGCTCGGAATGTTTTTAAATAAAGCATCGGTAAGACTTTTGTGGGCCTGTAGTCTATCAAAAATCTCTGATTTTTGGAAGACTCCAGTCCTCTGGGCCTGTAGTCTAATGGATAGGACAACCGGCTTCGGTAGGCAGTAGCGATGACATGAGCATAATCTGCCTGCAAGTAACCGGTTAATCAGGGTTCGAAAATAGCAAGCAATCTATGCAAGTTAGGCGGGCATACGCTCACTACATTCGCATAGCCCCCCACGAGCAGAATAGTATAGCTTGTTTTCTTCGAAAGTCCCTGCAGGCTCATTTTGGATTTTTTGAAAGAAAGGTTTTTAAATAACTTTTGAGCAAGAAATCACCACGCTTTAGCGTTGGTGATGAATTGCGAAAGATAGAAATTCTTTAGCTAGACATTTTAGGGTCTTGGTAAAGTCATGAGCCTCATAAACGAGGTGAGGCCCAATGAGCATC
>JAUYQE010000045.1 GCA_030695605.1 Nanobdellota archaeon | reverse complement strand
GACACCATTAGGGTATGAAAGAATATGTTTTGTGGATTTGGGTTATGCAAATATCGCTGGCGAGTTAGATGATCTCTGCTTCGAAGATCAGTATGCATGTGCCGTCTGGAAAGATGCTGGGGAAGCACAGCAAGCTGCGGGGGAAGATTTTTCTGCGGGCTACAAAGATGTCGATGAAAATGTCTTCCTGCAGCCCCTCGGCCCCGTTAAAATTAAAGTATCTCCCCTTAGCTTTGCGGATAAAGGCTTCCATTGCGAACCTATTGTCCAAGGAACCTTCACGTTGCGCCTGGAGGGGCTGGGCGCTAGCACAAAAATTTCTCGGGTTGAGTCTCCTCTCGAGCCATAACCATGGAAAAGAAAGCTCAGGTTGAAATCACGTTCCACTGGATTTATGTACTCATTGCCGGAGCAGTCATTTTACTCTTTTTTGTCGGTATCGTCGTCAAGCAAAAAGCGGCTTCGGAAGAAAGCTTGGCGATGGATGTCGTGCAGATTATGGAGTCGATTTTCACAGGTGCGAGTGTTTCGGAGCAGACCAAGAATTTTATTGACACCAGCAGCTTGGTAGATTATCCGCTTTATTTCTCTTGTGCGGACGGCATAACAGAATATGGCATTTCGGGCTTGGCTTCCGTGCAAAATACGGTTGATACGATCTTTGCTCCATCTGAACTGCAGGCGCCGCAGCTCATCCTCTGGAGCTTGCCATTTCAATTTCCTTTTAAGGTCATGGACTTTTTGTTCGTTACTGCCTCCAATATCAAGTATGTGATTGTCGGCGAAAGTGGTGGGTTTCAGGACGAGTTTTTAGATGCCGCATATGATGCAGAAGAACGCTTGCGTATCGATGTCGAAGAAGTGTCACCCTTAATGATAGACATCATTAAACCGGGCCAGGCTTTTCACATCCGTTTTATTTTTTTAGATAGGCTTTCTCCCCAATTGCCCGAAAGTGTTTGGACCTTAGACGATAATAAAGTCAGCGCTGTCGTCTTTTCTGCCGATGGAAGAACGGCCGAGTACTATGAGAAAAAAGGAACAAGCTTCCAGAAAATGGCTGGTAAAAGCCCAGTGTCCATCCTCTCTTTAGGTGGCGAACGGGACGCTGCGAAATATGCAGCTATCTTTGCCGGCACTGTGGAGATGTATGACTGTACGATGCAAAAAGCCTGGTGGCGACTCTCATACCTCATCGATATTTATCGGGAAAAGCTTTCATCGATCCAAGAGTATTATGATGATCTTTATGCATCAGAGGCGCCTTTCCCGGAGCGGGACTGCCGCCGCTTTTATCAAGAGGGGGGCGTCGAGAATAATTTTGCGATGCTGTTAGACAATTTTCAACGGCAATCGAGCAGTTGCCGGGAACTTTCTCTGAACTGTGCGTCGCTGCAACAAACAGCTGCCGCGCTAGAAATCACTAATAATCGAGCAGCAGGAGAATGCCTGTCTCTCTATTAACCATGGCCCCACCCACAAATCTTTCCTTTGTACCACAGAAAAAAGCCCAGATCCATATGACAGAAACGATTGCGGTTCTTTTTATCTTCTTTATCTTGATCCTTTTCGGGCTGATTTTTTATGCCCAGTTCCAGAAGAGCGCTTTCAAAGAGAAAGCAGAAGAACTCTTGCAAAAGAGAGCCACGGAAACGATGCTGAAAGTGCTGTTCCTGCCGGAATTGGCCTGTAGCGAGCGCTCGCTGTCGGAAGATAATTGCTTCGAGCTGGCGAAAGTGCAAGCAGTTGTTGATAGAAAATTATTTGAGGGGGGCACGGGAGTTCCCACGGAAATTGACCAGGAAAAGAGAGATTATTACTTTAGCATTTTTTCCTATGCGACGATAAAAGTGCAGCAATTATCTGTCGATGCTGCCGATGAAAATGATGAGTCATATGTATTATATGACCATCCCCTACTAAAGTTCACCAAAAGCGAGCCGACTTTTTTTATCGTTGCCTTGAAAGAAGCGCCCGACACGTATCATTTTGCCTCTCTCGACGTAACGGTATATTCCTAGGACCTCCTGCAAGACGCCAATACCCTCAAAAAGAATAGCAAGAAACCATGAACAACAAAAAAGCGCAGATGGAAATTATTGGACTGGTGGTCATCGTTATTCTCATCAGCCTCGGCATGCTGTTTTTAGTGCAGTTTTCCCTGAAAGAAAAGCCGGATGAAAAAGCATTTACCCGGAAAGGGCTGGCTTTCAGCACCCTGAGCACGCTGCTGAAAACGACAGTGGATTGTAGTGAGAATGGAGAACGCAGGGAACTTGAGTTGCGGGAAGTTTTGGGTGATTGTGGCGCGAATACTTTTCTCTCTGACCCCTCCTCTGGAGAAACCTGCAGTAGGGAACCCAGCTGCGACTATTTCGCTCGGGTGGCGGGCGATCTTCTAGACAGAACGTTGGGGGTCTGGGGAAAACGCTATGAATTTCAGGTGCAGTTCCCTCGTACGAAAGAAGAGCTCTTTGATCCGCAGATAACAGGAGAAGCCGGCGGCTGTGAGGATAAAGAACGCGACTCTTCCGGCTTGTTCCCGCAGCCGACAGCAAGTGTCGGCATTATTGAGAGTGTATTATACGTATGTGAATAATGGTTATGCCTGAAACAGCTCCACTTCGATCTCCAGCTGATCTGCCGTCGGATATTCTTTGACAATGGCGGGAATGACCCCGAGAGTTTGCAATCTCTTTTTGTGCTTGCGGACAAGTTTTGCAGCGAGCAACAGGCGGGGCTTCTTTTTATCCAAGAAGAGTTCTTTCTCTTGCAGCTGCAGTTTTTCTTGGACCGCTTTTTTGACTTGTTCTAAAGTAAGGCACAATCTTTCTTTATTTGCCAACGCTATTTTCTCCCGATAGCCAAATCCCGGCACGAGTTCCGGCAGGTAGAGCGCTCCTCTTGTCAGGAGGCCTTCTTTGCTGACAATATCAAACGGCCGCTTCACTCCCTGCGCTTCCCGCTTTAGCCGGTTGGTGAGCTGCACGGCATCTTTGAGTTTTGCAGTGCAGAGATGCACTTTGAATTGCGGATATTTTTCTCGAACGCTTTCGAGGAGGCGCAAGCCCGATTCTACCGATCCTTTTACGGCATAGCTGAGGGAATGTTTTGTCGTGTAGCCCATTTTCAGCAGCTGTGACTGGCTGGTATCGGCGACCTCCAGCTCATTTAACACCAAAAAATCAGCTTTGTCCTGCATGAACGCTATCGCTTCTTTGATTGCTTCTTCTTTGTTGGGCAGGAGGGGCAGTTCTACACCGATATCCCACGAGAAAGAACGGGCGATTTCCAGTTTTGGCCAAAGGGTCTCGGAATCAAGATCGAGGTGGAAGCGGATTTCGTCCAGCCCAGCAGCAGCCAGCAGCTGGAGCTTTTCTTTGGTCACCAAGTTCAGGGAAGTATAGAGGTGGGCATGAAACTCTTTGCCATACTTTTTCTTCAATTTTTTGATATATTCTGCCGTTCTCTCAACTTTAACAAAGGGATCACCTCCCGTAATGCCAGTGCCTTTGGCGCTCATTGCCTCCGCTTCTTCTAAAACGTCCTCTTGCTGCTCTACTGGCCGTTCGTTGGCAAAAGTGACATCTTTTCCATATTTCTGGTCAGAAACCGGGCAGAAATAGCAGCGCCGCGGGCATAAGCCCGTTACAAACAAGACCAGCTTTTCCCCCCGGACACAATACTGGCAGCCCAAAGGGAGTTCAGAGAGATTGTATGAGTAATAGGGGTTTCCAGTGATCATGGGCAGCTTATTTAAGAAGCACTTTTAAAACATACGCTCTTTTTTGCAGTTTTTCTTTTCTTGAAGCATATTTGCCTCAGGAATATTTATATAGGTCTTTCTCTTCTTTTACAAAAAGAATATTTTAGGAAATAGTTTATACTATCTAATAAAAATGAGGTGAAAAACATGGAAAAACGGGGGCAAGGCCTTTCTTTGAATGTCATTATCATTGCCGTCTTGGCAATTATCGTATTGGTAGTGTTAGTAGCAATCTTTGCAGGCCGCATCGGCATCTTTGAATCGCAGCTGGGCGGCGAAGCGCAGTCTGAACTGCGGGCCATGGAATCTTTCTATGGGCAATGCCATCCGAATGCCGCAGCGGAAACCGCTTTCGTAACGACCTATAATGCGGCGGTGGCTTTAGAAAATGTGCAGGAAGCAGCGCAAGGGAAAGGGGATGCCAAAGCCACTTTTGAACGGGAGATAGATCGGTGTAATGGCTATAGCGACAAAGCCGGCTGTGATGCAGATGAATTCTGCGCCTGGTAAGGCTTGGAGCTCATGATGAAGCGGGGCGATGCCAATATCTGGTGGATCATCATCGGGGCGATCATCGCGTTAGTCGTGGTGATTGTGCTCTTGGTGATGTTTACCGGGAAGACCAGGCTGCTGGAAGGCGGCTTGGCGGACTGTACGGGAAAAGGGGGAGTTTGCTTTTCTGCGAGTGATGCTGCTCTTGGCTGCCCGACGAACAGCCTGAGTACGACTGCTTTCAGCTGCCTGACAGGGGAAGTGTGCTGCATCGGTTCTCCTAAAAGTTGTCAAAGTGTAGCCGATTGTGGTCCGGAAACCGACTGGCAATGCTCTGCAGAATATTGCTATAGAAAATAAAGCGGTCATGGAAAGCGATGATGCAAAGCCTTTTACGATGGCAAACAAAAAAGGGGGTGTTGATCTCAAAGCCTTAGCCCTTCTTATTTTGGGCATCATTCTGGCGGCAATCTTCATTTACTTTGTCTTTACGAGAACCAGAGGAGCCTTAACACCATGAGCTTTATCACGAACAAGAAAGGCATGGAATTCTGGCAGCTGGTGCTTATCATTCTCGCTGCTTTGATGCTGCTTTTTTTTATCGTCTGGTATGGGGTTCTGGGGCAAAACATAGAAATGCTGATTGACAAGTTCGGGGGGCTGGTCTGATGGTGCAGTGGAGCTGGGAGATCATCGGGAAAATTGTCTTGGCGGTCGTGGGCGGTGTTGTCCTTATCGCTTTGCTGTTTCCCGGCTTTGAACCGGTGAAGAGCGTTATGCAGGATATTGTGGGCTTTACTTTAAGTTTTATTGGAGCGGAAGAATTACCGCACCGTTTGGAAGCTCCCATCCAGCAGGAACAGCGACAAGCACTGGAGCGGTTGCAACAGGTAGCTCGAAGCGTAGTTCAAGCGCGCGTTGATCCGAGTCTTGGCGGCTGCTTTGCCAATTATTATCGGCTTCCTCCTCCTCGAGGAGATTCTTTCAGCGGCTTTCCAAATCTCGGCGGAGATACTTCTCAACAGCTGAGCGTAGAGCTGATATTTGATGATGGCGGAACGGCAGATGATCAGGATGATGACCAAACTGAAGTTATTGTGTCTGGGGGCCCCGGTGGTGGGCAGTATCTCGAAGAAGAGAGTTTTATCCTCGAAAAAATCCGGCCTTGTGTTATTGCTGGCGAAGCCCGCTCTGCCGATGGAGTTTTACCGGCGGAAAAGTTTCATCAGCGCTTCCTCTACGATCTCGCTGTTCCCCAACCCCCTATTGTAGAACTGTATCCTTATCATTTCACGCCGGTCGATTCGATACGCTTCACCTGGCTTAACGAAGACAATGCTATCCGCTGGAGTCCGGCAGGAAATGTTGAAATTGATGAGCAAAACAATCTCGAGGATGGCGGGTGGATGTATACGCCGGATTCGTATCATCTCTGTTTTTTCCCCACGTTGGACAACTTCTTTGATGCTCCAACAAATGAAGAAGGAATTCGGGGGTATTTCATTTCCCGATCCCGTTGGACAAATAGCTTATCCTGGCAAGGGCAGCGTTATTTGTTGAATCTCTGTGAGCCCCCCCAATACGAGATGGTTTCGGGGGTATTATACGGTCAGGAGATAACAGCTGACTGGGATAGTTACCGTATCCATTACCGCTACAATCGAGAAGAAGAGCGCTGGGAATCCCGTTTGGAAAGCGAAGAAGAATGGAGTTTTGTACGGCCTCAAACGGTTCGCGGCCGAGAACGACCTATTCCCACCCGTTTAGCTTCCCTCAATGAAGTTGCCGGCTATGATCTTTTTTATGAGATTACTACTCGAATAATTCCTGCAGCACTGAACCCCAATAGCGAGTATCACGATGCATGGTTAGAAGACTATGACATGATCCAATCCATCGAAAATTTGCCCCAGCGCATCGCATACCTCCCCGGGTCTTGCGTAGGAAACCTCGCTGAGTGTCACGAAGGCGTTTCCCCTGCTGTCGACGATCCTCGCCAAAGTTCGTTGGCGATTCAGCTGCTGGTTGAGAATTGCGATAGCGGCTATGCGGAAAGTTGCCGTTTTTTGGCTCACTATTATTGGCCTGACGATCGCATGAAAGACACAGCTCGTGTTTACTACGCCCAAGCCTGTGATTTAGGGCATGTCGAGGCTTGTGAAGAATTTGCAAACCAATGGCTCAATTATTATCATAACAATGAACAGGCTCGGGTATATTACGAACGAGCTTGTACGGGGGAAAGACAGACAGCTTGCGACCAGCTTGCTGCATTGGCACCATGATATCAAAAACCAAAAAAGGCCAGCTGGAGCATAAACTCGTTTCCATTATTCTTATTGCTCTCACGCTCCTGATCCTTATCGGGGTTATCCAGCGGGCGTTTACTAAATTCCAAGGGAAAGATGCGGAAGTTATTTGCCAGGAATCAATTGCAGTTCGAGCTGCTACAGCAATTCAAGCTGGTGGTGCGGAGTTGAAAACTCTTCCCAAGCTTTGCCAAACTATTGATAAAGACCTCTCTGGGAATGAGGAAGAGGTAAAAGAACAATTTGCTTCATTAGCATCACGCTGTTGGTGGATGTTTGGCGAGGGCCATTATGAGGAGGTAATTGGCGAAAACTGGTATCAGGTATTCGGCTTCCAGCGGGAAGAAAATGCCTGCTTCCTATGCTACGCGGCCGTTGTTCCTGACGAGGGAGTTTCTATCTCCAAAGTTGAACTCTTGCGATATTTGAGCCGAACACCACACCCTCGAGTTCTGGATACAACCTATCTTGAGTATCTCCAGGGGCAGGGTTATGAAAGTGGTGGACCGGGAAATGTAGTTATTGCCAGTGATATTGAAAGTGGCGGGGCTTATGGCATCGTTTTTGTTTCCAAAGCCACGGAAGCTTCCGGACTTTTTGGGGCAGTCCAAGGCCTGATTGCTGATGCTGGCGAAGAGCTGGGCACGTATTATCAGACGGTTAACACGCAAACAAGTTCCATTCTCATTGATAATCTTAATGCTATGGAGCAATACGGCTGTGAGTCCGACATTGCCGGCCGCTAAAGATGACAAACAAAAGAAGGTGAAACTCATGCATACAAAAAAAGGGATGTCTGAACTGTGGTGGATTCTGGCCACGGCTGCAGTAGTCATGGTTGTCGTTATCATCGTCCTGCTCTGGTTCAAAGGGGGCGGAGAAAAAGGTGTGGGCGTAATTACCAGCCAATTAGACGATGACGATAGTGACGGCGTAAAAAATGCCTTTGACCGCTGTTCGGAAACACTGGCACAAGCCGCAGTTGATGATACGGGCTGCTCGGAAGATCAGCGGGGCATTTTATCATCCACCACTTAGAATATAATTCTTCGAGCAACACACCATGAACAAGAAAGCCATCATGCTCAAGTTTCTCGTCACCGTAGTTCTGGCTATTTTCATTTTTATTCCGGCCTGCCTTTTTGTCACGAAAACTTTTTTCCGGCTGAGCGCGCAGGGAGAAGATAGCTTTCGGGATCTGGTCAATGAAGTAAAAGATGTTGCGGAAGCGGCGGAGGGTGAGCAACGGACGTTTGTGCTGAAGATGGATGCGGGGAATGTGGTTGCAGCTTTTACGATTGAAAAATTCAAACTGTTCTCTCTGAGGAAAGGTTCAGATATTCAGGTTGCGGGTGTTGATCCCGGCCCGGACATTATCTATATAGAGACCGAATCGGGACTTCGTGCTAGGGAACTTGAGCTTCCCGGCTGGGCGGCACTTACGGACTTGGTGTCTTCTTTTCCTGTTGATGTTAGTTTTTTCCTTTCCCCTCCCGTGCAGGCCTGCCAAACGACTACTGCTCCGTGCTTATGCCTTTGTCAAGAAATTACTCAAGAAAATGTTCAGATGGATCCTCGAGTCGGTCGTGCCCTCGGAGGTAGTGTTGATCTCCGTTGCGAATCCTCGGAAACAATCTGCCGGCCTCTTTCTTCGGTCGAGTTCCCTCGCAGCTGGGGAATAGCGCGCCTAACAGAAAGCGATCCCCGTAGAATTCCGTTGCGCATCACCAAAGAAGCAGGGAAAGTCATTATCGAGGAACTCTCCTGAAGATGAACCAGAAAGGCAGTAGCATCGTGATGATGATTTTTGAACTGGTGGTAGTTCTTGGAGTAAGTGCTCTGTTAGTCTTTGCTGCGAAAGATTTTGCGCAGTCTGAGCGCGTGCACAAGACTATCATTGCCCAAGATATCGAAATGATGCTGAGCATCTTGAGCGGCGTATCGGGAGATGCAGTTGTTGCATATCCACAAAATCTTTCTGCGTACACCATTGCAGTAAGTTCAGAAGCCAGCAGAGGCCAAGTTATCGTCTTTAAAGAAGGCGATGCGGAAGCCCAGAGAAACACTCAGGAATTCTCGCTGCCCAGCGATTATACGCTGGATGGCTTTGTGGAAAATGCCGAGCAGCTCTGCCTGGCGAAGAACGGGAAGAGCCTTTTTGTTCGGGCTTGCACTGCAGATGAGAGTTTAGAGGGGGGGTCGCCGTGAATAAAAAAGGCGAAAGCGCCTTTGACGTGGCGCGGAAGAACATCTACTGGATGATTGCCGGCGTCGTGATTACCATGATCGCTTTGGCAGTAGGAGGCATCATGGCTGGCTATTTGAACTCGCTGACCAGTGTGCCACCAAAACTGCAGGCGGAAGTCTTGGCGTACCGCTTCCTGCATAGTGCCGATTGCCTGGCGTATCAAGATGTAGAAACCGGAAGGGTGTATAGCAATGTTGTGGATCTCCGAAAGTTTACTGACGAACAACTGGCTTCCTGTCATACGACGGCAAACCGTAAAGAAATGAATTTTGGCTTGACCTTAGAGAGAGCAGCGAAAACCATTATCACCAACAATTATTTCAAGACGGACCACTTCAACGTCACTCGAATCGTGCTGGTCTGGGATGGCACGCAGTTTACCAAAGACACCCTGGAGATGGGCGTGCAGGAGAAGATCTAAGATGAACAAGAAAGCCATGCTGGACGATTTTTTTGATTTTATTTTTACGGTCGTGGTGTTTTTTTTCATCCTGCTCTTTGTGCAGGGATTCATTGTGGGCGGAGCCGAGGCACGGGAACGGCGCACCAATACGCTGGTCGAGCGGACGGCGCTGGGAGAAGATTTCTTGGTAGCGCAGCAGGTACGGCTGCCGCAGGAAGAAGCGCTTCAGCAACAAGAACTGGATGAAAACCTGAGAACTATTCGTACTATCGCCCCAGAAGAACAGCCTATCTTTCGGATTATAGAGGGATTACGATGAACAAACACGGCGCCGTATTTCATTGGATCCTCTTCGTGGGCGTGCTAGGAGCGTTGGGGCTGTTCTATCTGTTGATCGGCACGGACTCCGGCGTGGGCATTCGGGGCGTTTGGCACAACAATTTTCTCTGGGGGCTGCAGGAAGCAGATAAAGATCTCTTGCTGCTGGACGCGGCGGCCCGGCAAGTAATGATGGAAACGAAAGATTGGATAAACAGCGCTGCATATACGCCGATGGACTTGGGCTGCGGGTTCTTGGATGAGAGCAATCCTGCGGAACGGATTCCGCTGCTGAACCGCGAGGGAAGATACTGCTCTCTGAATATGCATGAGCCCTTCCAGCAGAAGTATGCCGAGTTGTGGCAGGAACGGCAGCCACTTTCTTATGAAATAACACTCTCTGGTTCGGATGTCGTTGGTAAAAGCCAGGGATTGAAAGCTATTACTTCGGGGACTGTTGACGAACCTCATGAAGTTGCTTTCTCATCAAGTAATTTTATCATCACCCCCCATCGCAGTGGCGAATCGGTGGCTGCTGCTCCGCCGTTTTATTTTCGTTATGCATATAACCCCGGCTTTCGGGTTCCCAGCGGAACGGACTTCTCCGAATTTTTCCAGGCCCGGCAGGAAGCTCCAGCTTTTGTGGAGCAATGCCGCACGGAAACCGATTTGAGTGCATGCGTTCTGGCGAACCTGCCCAGCGAACGCTGGGTTCCCTATGTGAATTGCTGGCCCTGTTTACGGACGGATGCGAGCCAGTCAGCTTCAGCATGTTTCTATCCAATTGCCGAAAAAGACCGCAAGATAGCTTTCTGCTATCAGGGAGAAGGGCTGCGGGCGAGCGTGGCGCTGGATTTTGGGTAGTATGCTACTCCCATTCAGGGTAAAACCGTTTTCTCCGAAACCTTTAAAAATAGCATAATTGTAGGGGTAACTGCCAACTCCAAAATATCGGATTAACGACGGAGAGTGTACCAGAAAGGGTATGGCCCCCGCCGGGCAATGGCTAAAAATCACCGAGATGTAGGAGTATGTTCATCCGCCATAAATCGATTAGAGGCCAACAGTACTTGTATACTGAGCACAGTTTTCGTGTTGGCAAGACCGTTCGAAAAGTCTCGTTCTATGTCCCTAAAAAGGGGACGGCCCTTCCCTTCGATGTCGTTAATCGTGAGCCTCTTCGCAACATCGTTACCTGGAAAGTGGAGGCTCTCCAGAAGCAACAGTATTCAAAATTCTTCTGTTATGGAAAGCAAATAACAGCTATTGAGGAAAAGAAAGTGCATTTTCAAGTTTTGCTTGGTTTATTATCCCCGGAAAGAAGAAAGAAAGTACTCGATGAATTTCTGCGAACGTTTTTGGTCAATAGTATGGCTATGGAAGGGGGGACCATCAGCTACGATGTCGCCAAAGCACTGGATGAGAAAAAAAAGGTGCGGATTCTGGGGGTCCATCAATTAGATATTCCTCTTTATCACCAATTACAGAGCGCTTATCAAAAGCTGAAAATCCTGCAACTGCGATATCCCCGACAGATTCAGGAACTCCATAAACTGATTTATCAAGGGATTTATCCTTTTGCGGGCCAATTTAGAACCAAAAAAGTAACTTTTGGTGATGTACAAGGATTAGCGCTCACTGTTGATCCGAAAAGCATCAGAAAATCGTATCAGCATGCTATCAAAAAGTATCATCACAGTAAAGGAACCATTTATGATTTTGAGCGAATTGTTCTTTTCCATGTTGACTTTCAAAGTGTCCATGGTTTTGAAGATGGGAACAGCAGGTTAGGAAGGCTGATCATGATGAACCAATTTCTCCAGCAAGGCTATCCTCCGCTGCTCATTCGAGGAAGCCAGTCTACGGCCTATCGCCGGGCACTGGTGCGGGCCATCAATGAACAGGACACTACCCCTTTGCTTAAGTTGATGTATCAAGCGTACATGAGAACTTGGGCGAAGTTCTGGAAGCCTATTCTGGAAGAGGCCTTGCAAACAACACCGAGAAGTGCCTTGAAAGCTTCTGCTCAAGAAAGAAGCCGGACATCGGTCTCTGAAAGTTGAGAGTCAGCATGGCGCTGGATTCTGGGTAGGATTTTGTAGATCTCCGAGCTCTATAACTCCATTATCTAAATCCTTATAAACCTCTTTCTTCCTTTTCCATTCATGTTCAAGATCCCTTTAGCCGATTTAAAGCAGAAGATTCTGAGCACCGGAAAAATAACGCAAGAAGAGCTCGAGCTGCGCATCAAAGCCAAGATTAACGACCTTTCCGGCCTGATCAGCGAAGAAGGCGCATCCCACATTATTGCCAACGAGCTGGGCATTCCTTTGGTCGATCCGCAGAAAGAGCGCTTGAAAATCAAGGAAATCTATCCCGGTATGCGGCAAGTCTCCACCGTTGGAAAAGTGCTGCGGAAGTTTGACGTGAACACTTTTAAGAAAGAAGAGCGAGAAGGAAAAGTGTGTTCTTTGATTATTGGCGATGAAACCGGCAGCATCCGCCTGGTGCTGTGGAACGAGCAGGTTGATTTAGTAAGCACCGTCAATGAAGATGACATTGTCCTCGTGAAAGATGCGTACGTCCGGGAAAACCGCGGGGGCAAAGAGATCCATTTGGGGAAATTAGGGGAGCTAGCTATCAATCCGGAAGGGGAAACTGTTTCAAACGTGCGCGCGGCGATGCTGCAGGAGCGCAAGCAGATCCAAGAGCTGCAGGGCGGCGAAGAGCAGGTGGAGCTTCTCGGGACGGTGGTACAAGTCTTCGATCCGCGCTTTTTTCAGCGAGCGGCAGCCGAAGGGAAGCCTGCGGAAACTTCTTATGTATTAAATCTGGTTCTGGACGATGGCACGGGAACCATTCGCACCGTGTTCTGGAAGCAGCAGGTGCACCATCTGCTGGGAAAAAGTGAAGAAGAGATGCTTCCGTTCAAAGAAAACATGGCTGCTTTTGAAGATGTCAAAACGGATCTGCTCGGCGAACAGCTCAAACTCACGGGCAGGGTAAAGAAAGACGACTATTTCAATCGCCTGGAGCTTCACGTCCGATTTGTGGAGAAAGCCAAGCCGGAAGAGGAGCTGGCGCGGCTGGAGCAGAATACTTCGATGGTTGAGTAAGCGGTTCTCACCAGCAGGATTTTTGAGTTTATTTTTGGGAACCTTTTTATAAGCTTGGCTTCTAACTGCTTTCATGGGAGAGATCTTCTTTTCAAGAATTGCAACAAAAGAGCCTGCCGAGCGCCAGCTCGCCTGGATGGAACGCGGTTTCCGAACCGGCAGAATAGTGTTTGCGAGAGACGAGCTTCATGAGCGCCGCAGCTAATGAGAGTTAGCCCCCGCAGTTTTTAAATATTCTTTCTCTTTCTTTCTTTCATGCTCTTCCACACGCACATCCTTGCGGGCATAGCTTTCTTCTTTTTCCTCAGCAATTTTTTTCCTGCTGCTAAACTCTGGCTTTTTCTGGGCATCCTGCTCGGCAGCATCCTTCCGGATATCGATGAGCAGCATAGCAAAGTCAATCGCTGGGCGGGAATGGTCGGAATTCTTATTGCTTTTTTTGCCAAGCATCGCGGCTTTTTTCATTCCTTACCCTGCTTTCTGGGCCTGACATTTTTATTGCAGGTTCTGGGCCAGCCCGCTCTCGGCTGGGGATTGCTTCTGGGATATGCCAGCCATATCATTCTTGATGGCCTAACGCGGCAAGGGATAGCACCCTTTTGGCCTTTTTCTTCCTGGAAAGTTCGGGGGCCCTTCCGCGTCGGAAGCTTCGCCGAGCAGCTTTTTTTTCTCGCTTTAGTCATTTTCGTCGTCGTGGAGGTGCTGTAAGATGACCGCCCCATCACAAAAGATTGCGGCTTTCCGGCGCTTTCTGTTATCGTGGTATGCAGAGCATAAGCGTGACTTGCCATGGCGGAAAACGACGGATCCCTATCATATTCTTGTTTCCGAAGTAATGCTGCAACAAACGCAGGTGGATCGCGTTATTCCAAAATATCGGACTTTTCTGGACACCTTTCCCATGATGGAGGCATTGGCGAAAGCTTCTCCTGCCGCCGTGTTGAAAGCCTGGTCGGGCTTGGGGTATAATCGGCGTGCTTTGTACCTGCAGCAAGCAGCACAGCAGATTGTTGCACAAGGAAATTTCCCGCAGACGGCAGAAGAGCTGCAGCAATTGCCGGGTATTGGAGCATATACCTCCCGTTCCCTCCTCATTTTTGCGTTCAATAAAGATGAAGCGGCCATTGATACGAACATCCGCCGCATTTTGATTCATGAATTTGGCTTATCCGAAGAAAGCAGTGCCGAAGAGCTTTTAGAACTTGCTCGGAAACTGCTGCCGTCCGGAAAAAGTCGGGACTGGCACAATGCTTTGATGGATTATGGGGCACTCCATCTCACGGCGAAGAGTTCCGGCATCCGGCCGCTTTCCCGGCAGAGCCGGTTTCAGGGATCCCGGCGGCAGTATCGGGGAGCAGTGCTGAAAGTACTGGTGGACGGGAAGAATCCCACATTGCAGCAATTAGCACGGCAATGGCAGAAAGAAAAATCTTGGATCAAAGAGTTACTTCAAGAGATGGAAAAGGAAGGGCTCTTGCAGCTCCGGGAAGGCAGAGTGTTCTTCAAGCAGTAAAAAAAGGAACAGGTCCTCGATTTTTTGCTACCAGAATTAATTTAAAGAGGCTCTTCACGGAATGTTCTGAAAGATTAAAAGCTTGAAACCGCCATACTTTGAAGTATGACGGCTCCAAACCCCAAATTTCGATTTAAAGATTTGTATCGCTTTTCTGGTTTTAAATAACTTTTGAGCAAGAAATCACCACGCTTTAGCGTTGGTGATGAATTGCGAAAGATAGAAATTCTTTAGCTAGACATTTTAGGGTCTTGGTAAAGTCATGAGCCTCATAAACGAGGTGAGGCCCAATGAGCATC